>NZ_JBWOMN010000117.1:0-72449 GCF_056449545.1 Oceanicella sp.
CCACCCAGGTGCCGTCCGACACCACCAGCGCCGGGTTGGGCGGGGTGTATTCGAAGCGGATCTTGCCGGGGCGCGAGATGTAGAACCGCCCGTCCGAGGTCTCGCCGTTGGGGGCGATCTGCACGAAAGCCCCCTCGGCGGTGCGCATGGCGTTCAGATAGGCGCTGATGCGCGCCAGATCGCGGCCTTCCTGCGCCTGCGCCGGGGCGAACCCGGCCAGCGCCAGCAGGAGGATCGAATGAAGGATGCGTTTCATAGATGCTCACCTAGGCGTCCAAGCGGGCGAATCCATGGCCCCGAAAAGGATAATTCATGCGTCGCAGCGTCGCGCAGCCTATCCGTCCTAGACCTCGCCCACCAGCACTTCCCGCTTGCCGACCTTGTTGGCCGAACTGACCACGCCCTGGTCCTCCATCTGCTCCACCAGCCGCGCCGCCTTGTTGTAGCCGATCGCCAGCTTGCGCTGGATATAGGAGGTCGAGCATTTGCGGTCCCGCGCCACGATCGCCACCGCCTGATCGTAAAGCGCGTCGGCCCCGCCGCTGTCCCCCGCCAGCCCCAGCACCAGGTCGATGTCCGCCGCCGCCTCGTCATCCACGCCCTCGGTGACGTTGGAGACGTATTCCGGCTCGCCCAGGGTCTTGAGATGGCGCACGATCTCCTCGACCTCTTCATCCGAAACGAACGGCCCGTGCACGCGGGTGATGCGCCCGCCGCCGGCCATGTAGAGCATGTCGCCCATGCCCAGCAGCTGTTCGGCGCCCTGTTCGCCCAGAATGGTGCGGCTGTCGATCTTCGAGGTGACCTGAAAGCTGATCCGGGTTGGAAAATTCGCCTTGATGGTGCCGGTGATCACGTCCACCGAGGGCCGTTGCGTGGCCATGATCAGGTGGATCCCCGAGGCCCGCGCCATCTGCGCCAGCCGCTGGATGCAGGCCTCGATCTCCTTGCCCGCGACCATCATCAGGTCGGCCATCTCGTCGACGATGACGACGATGAAGGGCAGCTCCTCCGGTTCGTATTCCTGGGTCTCGAAGATCGGCTCGCCGGTCTCGTCGTCGAACCCGGTCTGGATGGTGCGGGTGAAGGGCTCCTGCGCGGCGATGGCGTCGCGCACGCGGCTGTTGTAGCCCTCGATGCTGCGCACGCCCATGCGCGACATCTTGCGGTAGCGCTCCTCCATCTCCGCCACCACCCATTTCAGGGCGACGACCGCCTTCTTGGGATCGGTGACCACCGGGGACAGCAGATGCGGAATGCCGTCATAGACCGACAATTCCAGCATCTTCGGGTCGATCATGATCATCCGGCACTGCTTGGGCGACAACCTGTACAGCAGCGACAGGATCATGGTGTTGATCGCCACCGACTTGCCCGACCCGGTGGTGCCGGCGATCAGCAGATGCGGCATGCGCGCCAGATTGGGGATCACCGGGTCGCCGGCGATGTTCTTGCCAAGCGCCAGCAGCAGCCCGTCCTTGGGGTCGCCGAAGGCGCGCGACGCGATGATCTCGCGCAGCAGCACCTTCTCGCGGTTGACGTTGGGCAGCTCGATGCCGATGACGTTGCGCCCGGGGATGGTGGACACCCGCGCCGCCAGCGCCGACATGGACCGCGCGATGTCATCCGCCAGCCCGATCACCCGGCTCGCCTTCAGCCCCGGCGCCGGTTCCAGCTCATACATGGTCACCACCGGACCCGGGCGAACCGAGGCGATTTCGCCGCGAATCCCGTAATCGTCCAGCACCGCCTCCAGCATCCGGGCGTTTTCCTCCAGCGCGTCGTCGCTCATCACATGGCGTATCAGGTTGCGGGGATTTTCAAGCAGGCTCAGCGCCGGGGCGTCATAGGCCTCGGCGCCGCCGAACCCATCCAGGGCCAGCGTCGGCTGCGCCTCGGCCTTGGCCTTGCGGCTGATCGGCGCAGGTTTGCGGGCATGCGCCACCGGGGGGCGCGCCGGGGGGGGCGGCGGGTCGGCGGGCGGGTCCGCCGGCGGCGCGGCGCGGCGCGCGGCGCCGGTGATGCGCGCGATCAGGCTGTCCTCGTCGAGGTTCTCGGGCGCCGCCTCGGGGTCCAGCACCGGCTCGCGCCGTCGCGCCGCGCCCACCGGCTCGGGCCGCGCCACCCGTGCGGAGCGCGGCGTGCCCACCTGCCTGCGCAGCAGCCGCCAGACCCGGCCCAAACCCCGCCCGCCGAGCCGCGCCAGCCCGACGGCCAGATCCCGCAGCCCGCGCCACAGCCAGCGCAGCAGCGCCGCCGTTTCGCCCCGGTCGAGCCCCAGCCCCAGCCCCGCCAGCCCCAGCGTCAGCGCCCCGAGCCCCAGCGACAGGCCCAGCATCGACACCTCGATGGGCGCCGGGATCAGCCCCAGCAGGAAACTGTCGGCGGCGTCGCCGCCCAGCCCGCCCAACCCGTAGGCGTAGTTCCAGCTCGCGGGCGGCGCGTGCGAGGATGCGAACATCGCCCCCACCCCCACCGCCAGCGGCGCCGCCAGCAGCAGCCGCGACCAGACCCGGAATTCGCCGCGATGCAGGATCAGCCGCAGCCCCCAGACCGCCAGCATCGCCGGAATCCCCCAGGCCGCCCAGCCCAGCATCCGCACCAGCGGTTCGGCCGCATAGGCCCCCGGGAGCCCCAGCAGATTGCGCGGCGCCGCCGAGCTTGAATTGAAGAAACTCGGGTCGTTGGCGTCAAAGCTCCCCAGCAGCAGCGTCACCGCGACGGCCAGCGCCAGCAGCGCCAACCCGGCCAGTTCGGCGCCGCGCCGCCGCAGCGCGGTGGCGATCGCCGGCGGCATCAGGCTTTCGCCGATGCCCTCGTCGTCGCGGGATCTGCTGAAGAAGGCCATGCTATGCTCCTCTCCTCACGCCATCTCGCCCAGACAGTCGCGGACCGCGCGCAGCCCCCGCGCCACATCCGTCGCCGGCGCCACCAGCGCCGCGCGCAAATAGGCCGCGCCCGGGTTGCCGCCGCCCAGCCAGTCCGGCGTGTCGCGCGACAGATACTCGCCGGGCAGCGCCTTCACCCCGGTTTCGCGCCACAGTTTTTTCACCGCCGCCTCGCCGTCGCCGACCCGCAGCCACAGGAAAAACCCGGCCTCGGGCGAATTGTATCCCGGCATGTTGCCCAGAATGTCATCGGCGAGTGCGAATTTCTCGCGATACAGCGCCCGGTTCGATTCAACATGCGTCTCGTCGCGCCAGACCGCCTCGGCCGCGTGCTGCGCCGGCAGCGGCAGCGGCGATCCGGCATAGGCGCGCAGCTGCCGCATGCGCGCGACGCTGTCCGCGCCCCCGGCGCAAAATCCCGATCGCAGCCCCGGCAGGTTCGACCGCTTGGACAGCGAATGAAACACCAGCACCCGTTCGGGATCGCCGCCCATCTCGGCGCTGGCCTGCAACGCCCCGGGCGGCGGCGCGTCGCGATAGATCTCCGCATAGCATTCATCGGCAAAAATGCGGAAATCATGCTTTTCCGCCAGCGTCGCCAGCGTCTTGAGGTAATCCAGCGAGGCCACCGCCCCCTGCGGATTGGACGGCGAGCACAGATAGACCACCGCGGTGCGATCCAGCAATTTTTCCGGAAGCGCGGCGAAATCGGGCAGGAATCCGGTCTCGGGCCGGGCGGGCACGTAGATCGGCTCCGCCCCAGCGCTCAGCGCCGCCACCGCGTAGCATTGATAGAACGGATTCGGCAGCAGCACCGCCGGGCGCTGGCCGTTCTTGCGTTCGGGGCACAGCGCGATGCAGGCGTTGAACAGTCCTTCGCGCGTGCCGTTGAGCGGAAACACATGCTTGTCGGGGTCGGCCCGGTCCGCGCCCAGCCCGTAGCGCCGCGCCAGCCAGGCGGCGATCGCCTCGCGCAGCCCCGGCGCGCCCTCGTTGGGCGGGTATTTGGCGTAACCGGCGAGCCCCTCGGCCAGCGCCGCGGCCAGGAAGTCCGGCATCGGGTGCATGGGTTCGCCGATCGACATGGGAATCGGCGCAGCCCCGGGGGCGATCGGCTCAAGAAGCCGCCGCAGGCGCGGGAAGGCGTATTCGGGCAGGTTCGAAAACCGCTCGGGCATCTGCATGGCCGTGCCTCGCTGTTCGACCCGTCTTGGCGCGGGGCGTTGCTCGGTCGAAAAGATACCGGCCCCGCGCCGTCAGGTCCAGAATGCGCGGTCCCTCAGGCCAAAGCGCGTTCGCCAGCGACGCCGATACGGCACAGTTTCGCCTCGGCGAAGGGCGCGCCCACCAGCATCAGCCCGCAGGCGGGGGCCCCGGTGGGCAGGGTCAGCCCCGACAGCCCCAGCATGTTGCCGATGCGGGTGTTGCGCAGCGCCAGCAGGTTCTCGCTCTGGTAATAGTCATCATCCGACAGCAGGCGCGACACGCTCGGCGGCAGGATCGGCGCCGTGGGCGCCAGCACCGCGTCATACCCGGCCATGCGCGCGTTGACGCTGTCGCGCAGCCGCGCCATTTCCTTGCGCGCGCGCAGGTAATCGGCGCAGCTCACGTCGCGCCCGGCGCTGAACCGGGTGCGGATCTGGTGGAACATCTTCTGGGGATGCGCCTCGATCATCTCGCCCCACTCGGCCCAGGCCTCGCCCACCAGCAGCGGCAGCGTCAGCCCCAGCGCGGCGCGGAATTCCGGCACGGTCCCGCGCTCGATCACCGCCCCGGCGGCCTCGAATCGCGCCACGGCGGCCTCGAACGCCGCCAGCGGTTCGGGCCGCGCCTGGTCCAGCATGGTCGCCTCGTCGATCAGGAACCGCCGGCCCGCCAGCGCCGCGCCCGCCAGATCCGGGGCCCTGACGCGGGCCATCACCGCCACCAGCCGCGCCGCGTCCTCGACCGACCGGCACAGCGGCCCCACCGTGTCAAACAGCGCCGCCAGCGGCACGGATCCGTCCACCGGCAGCAGCCCCGCGGTGGTCTTGAGCCCCACAAGATCGTTCCACGCCGACGGAATCCGCACCGATCCGCCGGTGTCCGACCCGATCCCCGCCGCCGCGAGCCCCAGCGCCACCGACGCCGCCGCCCCGGAGGACGACCCCCCCGGCGCCCAATCCGGATCATGCGCATTCGGCGAGGTCGCGGTCACCGGATTGACCCCCAGCCCCGAAAACGCCAGTTCCGTCATATGGGTCTTGCCAAGGCAGACCAGCCCGGCGCGGGTGGCGCGCCCCAGGACCTCGGCGTCGCGATCGGGCACGCGGCCCGCCAGCAGCGCCGTGCCCGCCTCGCTCGCCACCCCGGCGGTGTCGTAAAGGTCCTTCCAGCTGATCGGAACCCCGTCCAGCAGCCCCCGCCGCAGCCCGGCCTTCGCGCGCTTGCCGGCCTCGGCGGCCTCGGCCCGGGCGCGCTCCGGCGTCAGCCGCGCATAGATCCGGTCGCGCTCGGGATGCGCATCGGCGGCCGCGAGATGGCGCTCCGTCAGCGCCACGGGGTCGATTTCGCCCGCCTCGATCCCGCGCCCGAGATCGGAGGCGCTCATGCCCAGCCAGTCGGTTTCGCCGCTCATCTGAAAATTCTCCCGCCCGCTGCCGATTTGGTCGCACGGTAGCCCTGTCGGGCCGCATGGACAATCGCCGTCTCGCGGCGGTAATTTGGCGCCATGACCCATGATGCGGATGTCCTGATCGTCGGCGGCGGCCTGAACGGCCCGTCGCTCGCCCTCGCATTGGCGCAGGGGGGGCTGCGGGTGATCCTCTGCGACGCGCTGGCAAAGGAAACCCGCGCCGACCCGGATTTCGACGGCCGCGCCTATGCGCTGTCGCTGGCCTCGCAGCGGCTGCTGCAGGCGCTGGACGTCTGGCCGCTGGTCGGCGAACATGCGCAGGTCGTCAGCGACGTGATCGTCACCGACGCCCGCCTTGACGACCCCCCCAGCCCGCTGTTCCTGCATTTCGACCATCGCGAGATGGACGAAGGCCCCGCCAGCGCGCTGCTCGAAGACCGCCGCCTTCGCCCCGCCTTGCTGCGCCTGCTCGAGGACAACCCGCTGATTGACCACCGCGCCCCGGCCACGGTCACCGACACCCGCATGGACCCGGCGGGCGCCGAGGCCGATCTCGACGCCGGCGAGACCCTGCGCGCCCGCCTGATCGTCGCCTGCGACGGGCGCGACAGCCCGGTGGCGGCGCGCGCCGGGATCAGGCGCAGCGGCTGGGATTACCGCCAGACCGGGCTGGTCTGCGCCGTTGCCCACGAAAAACCCCATCACGGGGTGGCCTATCAGCAATTCCTGCCCTCGGGCCCCTTCGCCATCCTGCCGTTGCCGGGCAATCGGTCGTCATTGGTCTGGAGCGAAACCACGCCCGAGGCCATGCGCATCATGGCCCTGCCCGACGACGCCTATCTCGGCGAGATCCGCCGCCGCTTCGGCGATTTTCTCGGACTTGTGACGCTGGCGGGCAAGCGGTTCGCCTATCCGCTGAAACTGACCCTGGCGCATGACTACGCCCGCCCCCGCCTGGCGCTGGCCGGCGACGCGGCCCATGGCGTGCATCCGATCGCCGGGCAGGGGCTCAATCTGGGCCTCAAGGACGTGGCGGCGCTGGCCGAGGTGCTGGTCGAGGCGCAGCGGCGCGGCGAGGATATCGGCGCGATCGACGTGCTGGAACGCTACCAGCGCTGGCGGCGCTTTGACGGCGTCGCCTCGGCGCTTGGCTATGACGCGGTCAACAAGCTGTTTTCCAACGACAACCCGCTGCTGCGCGGGGCGCGCGACGCGGGGATGGCGCTGGTGGGGCGCCTCGCCCCGGCGCGCCGCTTCTTCATGCGCCAGGCGGCTGGCGCGGCGGGGACGCTCGGGGGCGCGACGCCCAGATTGCTGCAGGGGCGCCGGTTGTGAGGCCGCCAATGGCGGATCGGGATCCGCCCTACGCAGAGTCGCCGGGCCCGGCGCGCGAAGGCCAATAGGGGGCGCGCAGGTCGCGCTTCAGGATCTTGCCGATCTCGCTGCGCGGAAAACTTTCGCGCAGTTCCACGGCGCTCAGCCGCTGGGTCTTGCCAAGGCGGTCATTGGCCCAGTCGCGGATCGACTCGGCGTCGGCGCGCGCGCCGGGCTTCAGCACCACCAGCCCCAGCGGCGTCTCGCCCCAGGCCTCCGACGGCACGGCGAGCACCGCCGCCTCGGCCACCGCCTCATGGCGCGCCAGCACCTGTTCCAGATCGGTGGCGTAGATGTTGAAGCCGCCCGACAGGATCATGTCCTTGCGCCGGTCCAGCAATTCCAGAAACCCGTCCGCATCCAGCCGCCCCATGTCGCCGGTGCGGATCCATTCCCGTCCCTGCGCGTCGCGCCACAGGGTTTGCGCGGTCTTGTCCGGGGCGTTGTGATAGCAGGCCATCATGCTCGGGGATCGCCCGACGATCTCGCCGATCTCGCCGTCCGGCAGCGGCGCGCCGGCCTCGTCGATGAAACGGATCAGGTTGCCCGCCGCCACCTGCCCGACGGTGTGCAGCTTGTCGGGACAAGCCCCGCAATCCAGCACCGTGGACACTCCGCCCTCGGTCATGCCGTAGATCTCGATCATCTTGCCCGGCCAACGGTCCAGCGCCGCGCGCTTGATGCGCGGCGACAGCGGCGCGCTGGTCGACAGCTTGGCGCGGAACGCCGACAGGTCGTAGGAGTCGAATTCCGGCGCGTCCAGCAGCCGCTGATACTGCACCGGCACCAGCATGGCGTGGGTGACGCGGTGGGTTTCGGCCAGGCGCAGGAAATCCGCCACGGCGAATCGGCGCATCACCACCAGCGTCCCGCCATGGATCAGGATCGGCAGCGAGGCCACCAGCGTGGTGTTGGAATACATCGGCGTCGCCATGATCCCCACGGCGTCGGCGTCGAACCCGAAGGCGCGCACCCGTTCAAGCTGGCGCAGGCGAAAGCGGTGTTCGTGCAGGATGCCCTTGGGCGTGCCGGTGGTGCCCGACGAAAAGATCATGTCGAACCCGTCGGTCAGGTCCGAATCGATCGCCGGCGGCGCGCCCGGCGCCGCGCCCAGCCAGGCGTCGAGCCCGTCGATGCGCAGGGGCGGCGCGATCCCCGCGCGCGCCGCCGCGGCGCGCGCCTCCGCCAGCGCCCGGTCGCTGGCGAAGATCAGCTTCGCGTCGCTGTTGGCCAGCATCCGCGCCAGCGTTTCGGGCCGCGTCCCCGAGGGCAGCGGCGCGATGCAGGCCCCTGCGGCGATCGCCGCCATGTAGACGATCAGGTGATCGGCGGAGTTTTCCCCGAGGCTCGCCACCACGTCGCCGCGCCCGACCCCCAGCGCCGCCAGCCGCGCGGCGACGTGATCCATGCGCGCCGCTGTCTGCGCCCATGTCAGGCGCGCCGCGCCGTCGATCAGCGCGATCGCCGCGCCCCGGTCCCGGGCATGGCCGCGAATCGAGGGGATGAATCGCGCCAGCGCGCTGTCGTCATAGTCCTGGGGCCGCAGCCGGGGCTGCGCCGTTGTCTTGCTGTTCACCGGTGGTCTCGCTTGTGAAATGCCGTTTCGCGGCGCAGCTTAAAGCCGGGGCGGCGTCGCGCGCAAGCGCCGGTCGCGCGGCTCAGGGATCGAGCCGCCGGGCCTCGGACACCAGCAGGATCGGAATGCCCTCGCGAATCGGAAACGCCAGCCGCGCAGGGCGCGAGATCAGCTCCTGCGCCTCGCGGTCGTAATCCAGCCGCCCCTGAGTCACCGGGCAGACCAGCGATTCCAGCATCCGCCGCTCCGGCGTCACCCGGCGATTGGCGCGCGGCGCCGGCCCGGCGGGGGCTTCCGGCGCGGTCACGCCGGGGTCCGCGGCGCCGGATTTCAGGCCGGATTTCAGGCCGGGATTCACGCCGTCGGGGCCGGCATTGTTCTCGGGGTTCGCGTCCTCCGGCGTCACTGCAACGCCCCCTCGTCGCCGCCCGAGGCGATGGCGAACTGCATCAGCGCCGTCAGGGTCTCGCGCCGCGTGGTCAGGCTCGGCGCCTCCAGCAGCGCCTGCTTCTCCTCCGATTCGAACGGGCACAGCATGGACAGCGAATTGATCAGCATCTCGGGTTCGGCGTTCTTCAGCGCGTCCCAGTCGGTGCGCAGCTGGGTGACGTGGAAATACTGCTTCAGCGTGTCCAGGAACACCGCCCGGTCCAGCCCCGGGTCGTCTTCCTCGCGCCCCAGATCGCGGCTGAAATCCGACCAGCCGGGGCGCACGCGCCGATACGGCGTGAATCCCTCGATCTCGTCGAGCACCCGGAAGCGCGACACCCCGGCCAGGGTGATCAGATAGCGCCCGTCCTCGGCCTCGGAAAACGCGATCAGCCGTCCGGCGCAGCCGATCCGGTGCAGGCGCGGCTGCGCCGCCTTCGCGTCGCCGAAAGGCTGGATCATGCCGATCAGCCGGTGTTCGGTCTTCAGCACGTCGTCGACCAGCGCCAGATAGCGCGGCTCGAACACGTTCAGCGGCAGCCGCCCGCGCGGCAGCAGCAGCGCGCCGGGCAAGGGAAACACCGCGAGCGCCTCGGGCAGTTCCGCCTCGGAGAACCGGCGCGCCATCGGATCAGGCGAAGATCATCGAGGTCAGCCGCCGCCGCCCCTTGCCGGTCAGCGGGTCCTTGGGCCCCAGGCTCTCGAACAGCTTGATCAGCTGCGCCTTCGCCGCGCCGTCATTCCATTCGCGATCGCGGCGGAACAATTCCAGCAATTCGTCGATCGCCGCCTCGTTGTCCCCGGCGCCGATCAGCGCGTTGGCCAGTTCAAGGCGCGCCGCGTGATCGTCGGGGTCGGCCTCCAGCCTGGCGCGCAATTCCCCGGTCTCGCCGGCGTCGGCGCTGGCCTCGATCAGCTCGATCTGCGCGCGCACCGCGGCCAGCGCCGGGTCGTCGCGCCTGTCCCCGGGGGCCGCGTCCAGCGCCGCCTTCGCGTTGTCGAGCTCCTCTGCGGCCACATAGGCGCGCGCCAGCCCGGCGATGGCGGGGACATGATCGGGGCTTTCCTCGAGGATCGCCTTGAACACCTGCGCCGCGTCCGCGAACTGCCCGGCGTCGAGCATCTCGTCGGCCGCCGCCACCGCGTCCTCCAGCCCGCCGTCGCCGGCGGGGCTCTGGGCGATCACCCGGTCGATGAATTCCTTCAGCTCCGCCGGGCCCACCGCGCCCATGAACCCGTCGACCGGCTGGCCGTTGACAAAGGCGAACACCGCCGGAATCGACTGCACCCGCATCTGCGAGGCGATCATCTGGTTTTCGTCCACATTCACCTTGGCCATGCGCAGCTTGCCGCCGGCGGCGTTCACCGCCGCCTCCAGCGCCGGGCCCAGCGTCTTGCACGGGCCGCACCACGGGGCCCAGAAATCGACGATCACCGGCGTCTCTTTCGAGGCGTCGACCACTTCGGCCATGAAATCCGCTTCCGTGACGTCCTTGACCAGATCGCCCGGAGCGCCGTTGGGGCCGGTCGCGGCCCCGCCGCCGAGTTCAAGCATGGGGTGTCCTTTGTCCTGTCATTCGTTCAGCCGCGGCCGGCGGCGCGACCCGGCAGGGGGCGCCGCGCGGCTGCGCGTTCAGGTTCTGATGTAGTCCCGCAAGCCTGAAGCGGCAATGACCTTGATGCGGCGCATGGGCGCGATTCGCCCGCCAATCCGCCCCCGGGGTCAGGTTTTCGCCGCCTGCGCCTCCAGTGCGTCGAAATCCGCCATCACCGGCGCGTGCCCGGTGGCCCGAAAGAACCGCGCCAGATCGGCGCTGGCGATCGTCAGCGTCGCCTCGTTGTGCAGCGGATGGAAATTCAGCAGCTCCAGCTCCATCATCTGCGCGTCCAGCACCAGTCGCACCTCATGGTCGGGATCGTTGATCAGCGCGAAGGGCGTCACCGCGCCGGGCCGGACCCCGAGCCGCGCCCACAGGTCATCGGCATTGGCGAAGCTCAGCCGCTTCGTCCCGATCATCCGCGACAGGGCGTTGACGCTGATGGCTCGGTCCTCAAGACAGACCGCCAGGCAGAACCCGCCCTTGCGCGCCTTCAGGAACAGGTTCTTGGTGTGCCCGCCGGGCATCTCGCCGCGCAGCGCCCGGCTTTCCTCCACCGTGTGCAGCGGCGGATGCGCGTGGCGGCGCACGTTGATGCCCAGCCGCGCCAGCATGGCGTTCAGCGCGGCTTCATCCGCCGGGGTCTCGCAATCGCTCATCGTCAGGCTCCGTTGCGTTTGCGCCAGATTTCCGCCGCATGGCGCCAAAGGTCAAGCGCGGACGCGAAAGGCGCGTTGTGAGCGCCTTTCGAATGCGCTAGGCCAGACCCAAAGTCCCGATCCAAGCTTCGACCCAGGATTTCGGCCATGAAATACATCAGCACGCGCGGCGTCGCCCCGGCCCTTGATTTCGAATCCGCGATGCTCACCGGGCTGGCGCGCGACGGCGGGCTCTACATCCCCGCGACCTGGCCGAAGATGGACCCGGACGACATCGCCGCCCTCGCCGGGCTCAGCTACGAACAAACCGCCTTTCGCGTCATGCGCCCCTTCATCGGCGACGCCTTCGACGACGCCGAATTCCGCGGCGTCATCGACCGCGCCTATGCCGGGTTTCGCCACGCCGCCCGCTGCCCGCTGACCCAATACGCGCCCAATGACTGGCTGCTGGAACTCCACCACGGGCCGACGCTGGCCTTCAAGGACGTGGCCATGCAGCTGATCGGCCAGATGTTCGAAACCGCGCTGAAGCGGCGCGGCGACCGCGTGACCATCGTCGGGGCCACCTCGGGGGACACCGGATCGGCGGCGATCGAGGCTTTCAAGGGGCTCGATTCCGTCGATGTCTTCATCCTTTTCCCCCATGGCCGGGTGTCGGAGGTGCAGCGCCGCCAGATGACCACCCCGGATTTCGCCAATGTCCACGCCATCGCCGTCGAGGGCGATTTCGACGATTGCCAGGCGCTGCTGAAATCCATGTTCAACGACCATGGTTTCCGCGACCGGGTCCGGCTCGCCGGGGTGAACTCGATCAACTGGGCGCGGGTCATGGCCCAGATCGTCTACTATTTCACCGCCGCCGCGGCGCTGGGCGCGCCGCATCGAAAAATCAGCTTTTCCGTGCCCACCGGCAATTTCGGCGACATCTTCGCCGGCTACGCCGCCAAGCGCATGGGCCTGCCCGTCGACCGGCTGCTGATCGCCACCAACCGCAACGACATCCTGCACCGAACCCTTCAAACCGGCAGGCATGAAAAGCTCGGGGTGGCGCCGACCATCTCGCCGTCCATGGACATCCAGGTCAGCTCGAATTTCGAACGCCTGCTGTTCGATCTCCATGATCGCGAGGGCGCATCCGTCACGGCCCTGATGGACGAGCTGCGCGACGCCGGCGGCTTCGCGCTGTCGCAAGGCGCGCTGCAACGCCTGCGCGACGAATTCGATTCGGCCCGCTGCGACGAATCCGAAACCGCCGCGACCATCGCCGCCATGCGCGAAAGCGCCGGGCTGGTGATCGATCCCCACACCGCCGCCGGGGTGAAGGCGGCGCAGGACCGGCGCGGCGATCCGGCGACGCCCATGGTGGTGCTGTCCACCGCGCATCCGGCGAAATTCCCCGACGCGGTCGAAGCCGCCTGCGGCGCGGCCCCGCCGCTGCCCCCGCACATGGCCGACCTGTTCAAGCGCCCCGAAAAATTCCAGGTGCTGCCCAACAACCTTTCGATAATTCAAAAAATCATCGAAAACAAAGTGTTACAGGAGTCTCACGCGTGAGCATCCAATTCCACACCCTTGCCAATGGCCTGCGCGTCATCACCGAACACATGCCCGGGCTCGAATCCGTGGCGCTGGGGCTGTGGATCAGCGCCGGCGGGCGCCACGAAACCGAACCGCAAAACGGCATCGCCCATTTCCTCGAACACATGGCCTTCAAGGGCACCGCCAGCCGCACGGCGCGCCAGATCGCCGAACAGATCGAAGATGTGGGCGGCTATCTCAACGCCTATACCGGGCGCGAAACCACCGCCTATTACGCCCGGGTGCTGAAAAGCGACGCGCCGCTGGCGCTGGCGCTGATCGGCGACATCCTGCTGAACCCGCTGTTCGCCGAGGATGAAATCACCGTCGAGCGCGGCGTCATCCTGCAGGAAATCGGCCAGGCGCTCGACACCCCCGACGACGTGATCTTCGACTGGCTTCAGGAAGCCGCCTATCCCGGCCAGCCCATGGGGCGCACCATCCTCGGCCCGGCGGAGCGCGTGAAAAGCTTCGGCCAGCGGGACCTGCGCGGTTTCGTCGCCGATCACTACGCCCCCAACCGCATGATCCTCGCCGCCGCCGGGGCCGTTGATCACGACGCGCTGGTGCGCCAGGCCGAGGCCCTGTTCGGCCATCTTCCGCGCGGCGCCGACCCCGCCGCCGCCCCGGCCCGGTTCCTCGGCGGCGAACACCGGGCCGACAAGTCGCTGGAACAGGCGCATCTGGCGCTGGCCCTGCCCGCCCCCGCCTATGGCGAACCCGACCTCTATGCCGGGCAGGTGTTCTCCACCCTGTTCGGCGGCGGCATGTCCTCGCGGCTGTTTCAGGAGGCCCGCGAAAAGCGCGGCCTCTGCTACACCATCTTCGCCCAGGCCTCGGCCTATTCGGACAGCGGCATCTTCACCATCTACGCCGGCACCGGGGCCGACGAACTCGCCGGGCTCACGGAACTGATCGCCGACGAACTGAAGCGCGCCGCCGGCGATATCGGCGATGCCGAGACCGCCCGCGCCCGCGCCCAGCTCAAGGCCGGGATGCTCATGGGTCTCGAAAGCCCCTTCGGGCGCTGCGAACGCCTTGCCCGGGCGCTGGCGATCTGGGGCAAGCCGCCGGTGCTGAGCGAGGTGGTGGACAAAATCGACGCCGTCGACGTCGCCGCCGCCCGCGCCTTCGCCGAAAAGCTCGCCGCGTCGGATGCGCTGGCGCTGGCGCTTTACGGCCCGGTGTCAGGCGCGCCGGAAACCGGGGCGCTGAAAGCCCGCATGGCGGCCTGAGCCGGCGCGATGCGGTTTCCCTGGGCACGCCGGATCCGCCGGATCGACACCGAACGCCTGCTGCTGCGCCCGCCCCTGCGCGTCGATCACGTGGCCTGGGCCAACCTGCGCCGCGAAAGCGCCGATTTCCTGAAACCGTGGGAACCGGTCTGGGCGCGCGAACACCTGAGCCGCCCGGCGTTTCGCAACCGCGTCGCCTGGGCGCGCCGCGTCGTCGCCGAGGGCCGCGGCGCGCCGTATTTCATCTTCCTGCGCGGCGAAGACCGGCTGGTCGGGGCCATCACGCTCGACAATCTGCGCCGCGGCCCGGCGCAGGCGGCCAGCGTCGGCTACTGGCTCGGCGAACGCTACGGCGGACAGGGCCTGATGACCGAGGCGCTGGGCGCGCTGCGCGACAATGCCTTCGAATGCATGGATCTCAGCCGCCTCGAAGCCGCCTGCCTGCCCGAAAACGCCCGCTCCCGCGCGCTGCTGGAACGCTGCGGCTTCAAATACGAAGGCGTGGCCCAGAGCTACCTGCAGATCAACGGCCGCTGGCGCACCCATGTGCTTTACGCGGCGCTGCGCGCGGACCGGCGGGGCCGCATCGACAGCGGCTGACGCCGCCTGCAAATCCGAAAAAAAGGCCCGCGCCGGGACGTCCCGGCGCGGGCCTTTTTTCGGATCGACCGCAATCAGCGCACGGCGATGGACGCCGCCTGCGTGAAGATGTTCGGCGTGATCTGGGTGATGACCCGCGCCCATGTCGTGATCGGCTGCTCCGAGACCCAGACGATGTCGCCCGGGCGCATCTCGAACTGCGAAGCGGTGACCAGGTTGACCGCGTTCTTGGCTTGCAGGTGAAAGGCGGTGACGCCGCCGTATTCCTCGGGCCTCGTGGCGCTGCGCAGCACGTAGATCTCGTCGTAATCCGCGGTCTGGATATTCAGCCCTTCCTCGTCGAACAGCAGGTCCGCCAGATAGGCGCGGTTCTCGAAGGGCAGCGCCAGGCGCAGCGGGCGGCGGCTTTCGCCGGCGAGATAGGCGTAGTCGCGCTTCACCGCGCCAAGCTCGACGCGGTCCATGAAGGCCTGCCGCTCGACGCTCTGATTGGCGCGCAGATCGGCGTTGCGGGTGGCCGCGTATTCGGCCACGTCGATGCGCATCTGGTTGATCTGCTGGCGCAGCTGCGCCTTTTGCACCTCGAACTGCGCGATGGTCAGCGCGAACCGGGCCTCGTCGATATCCGCCTGGCGCTGGCGGAAGGTGAATTCACGCTCGCGCAGATCGGCGTCGCGCAGGCGCAGCTGCTCCTCGAAATAGCTGCGCGCCTGATCGAGCTGGTATTCGGTGTCCACATAGACGCTGTCGCCGTCGCGCAGCAACACGTCGGTCAGTCCGTTGTCGTCAAACAGCTTGCGCAGCGGCAGCTGATAGACCTCGCCGTTGCGAAAGATCCGGATGGTGGCGTAATCCGTGTCCAGGTCGGCGACGCCGCCGGCAAATTGCAGCGCCTCGGACAGATACAGCGGCTTCAGCGTGATCGGGGCCACGGAGGGATTGCGCACCAGCCCGCCGATGGTGACGCGCTGGGATTTGAAATCCGAGATTTCGAGGCTGAAGGACGGGTCGAGCCGCTTGGAGACCAGCGCCTGGAAGATCTCCGCCTCGGCCTCCTCCAGCGTCAGCCCGCCGATGCGCACGCGGCCCACGTCGGGGATGGCGATGGCGCCGTCATCCTGCACGATGTAGCCCTGCCGCTTGGACTGGGCGCTGATCAGGCCGGGCACGTCGTTGAGCGTCGCCCCGGCGGTGTTGGCCGACAGCAGCACCACATCGGCGGTGCCGATGCGATAGGGCTGCGGCGCGGCGGTGGGGGGCAGGCGGGTGACGGTGCTGCGCGGGGGATCGGCGGGCTCGGTGGCCGCGCGGGGCAGCGCGCGCCCGCCGCCCGCTTCGCCGGCGCCGATTTCGCCGACCTTCGGGCTCGGCAGGTTGGGCATCCGCGCCCCGCCCGCGCCGATGCGCGGCAATGTCGAGGCCGCCCGCGGGCGGAACGCCCCCGGCAGCCGCGCGGGAATGTAGGGCGACATGTTCGCCTCCGCCGCCGTGGCGAAGGTCAGCGGCACCACGTTCACGTCGAAATCCGTGGCTGCGCCATATGCGGAATTCTGCGCGGTGTATACGGCCGGCGAGGTGTAGACCGCACCGCAGCCCGCAACGCCCAGCACCGCCAGCAGGACGGCCATTTTCATTTCACTAAGCCCCTTACCCGTATTTCCGCCGATCTTTTGCGTCAGCGAGTTGGGCAAGCGATAGCACCAGATCGCCAGCTCGTTAAGAATAAATGCCCCGACCGGCGCGCGCCGGCCCGCGCCTGTTGCCGCAGACCCGCAGTCCCGCGACCGCGCGTTAACGCTGCAATCCGGGAATCGCCTTGAATTTTGGTCAAATTTCTAGATAGTTGTCCCGGCTGTCGGGGTGCGGGGCTTTCTCTCAGCGAAGTCAAAGGGAAACGGTGATTGTTGGCGGTGTGTCGACGATGGCGGGTGAGCACATGAATCAGGCGCATGCAAGGAGCGACTTCGACCCGATCCCATCCATCCAGGGCGCGATCGGATCACGCGACGGCTTCTACGCCAGACACGCCAAGCGCTGGATCGACGTCGCCATGGCGATCGCGCTGCTGCCCATGCTGGCTTTCCTCATTCTCGGCCTGGCGCTGCTGGTCGCGCTCACCGGCGGCAAGCCGTTCTTCGGCCATGTGCGCATCGGGCGCGACGGGCGCGCCTTCAAGTGCTGGAAGATCCGCACCATGGCGCCGGACGCCGAGGCGCGGCTGCAGGCGCTGCTCGACGCCAATGCCGAAGCCGCCGAGCAATGGCAGCTGTATCAGAAGCTCGATCGCGATCCCCGGATCACCAGGATCGGGCATTTCCTGCGCCGCACCAGCCTCGACGAATTGCCCCAGATCTGGAACGTGCTGATCGGGGACATGAGTTTCGTCGGCCCGCGCCCGGTCACCGCGCCGGAACTGGAACGCTACGGCGCCGACCGCGCCGCCTATTGCGCCCTGCGCCCCGGCATCACCGGGCCGTGGCAGGTGAGCGGGCGCAGCGAACTGAATTTCGAGCAGCGCGTGCAGATCGACGTCAGCTACGGGCGCCGGATGAACCTGCCGCTTGATCTGATGCTGATCGCGCGCACCACGCTGGTGGTCTTCAACCCGACGGGGCAATAGCGCCGCGCGCCGCAATCGGGCGCGGACAGGCGGGCGGATTGCGGGGCGGGATCCATGAAAGTCGCGATCATTCACTACTGGCTCGTCGGCATGCGCGGCGGCGAGCGCGTGCTCGAACAGCTTTGCGCCATGTTTCCCGGGGCCGACATCTACACCCATGTCTGCATCCCCGAAAACATCAGCCCGGCCCTGCGTCGCCATCGCATCGTCGAGACATCGCTTGCCCGCCTGCCCGGCGCCCGCAGGCATTACCAGAAATATCTCGGCTTCATGCCCCGCGCGCTCGAAGACCTGGACCTGAGCGGCTACGACCTGATCCTGTCCAGCGAATCCGGGCCGGCCAAGGGGGTGATCGCCCCGCCCGACGCCACGCATGTCTGCTATTGCCACTCGCCCATGCGCTACATCTGGGACCAGTATCACGGCTATCGCGACAGTCTCGGGTGGCTGGGGCGGCAGGTGTTCGCGCGGGTGGCGGCGCGGATGCGGATCTGGGACAGCGTCAGCGCCAACCGCGTCGATCTGTTCGTGGCCAATTCGCAATTCGTCAGGCGCCGGATATGGCGCTGCTACCGGCGCGAAGCCCTGGTGGTGCATCCGCCGGTGGATCTGGGCGCCTACGCGCCCGCCACCGATGCCGGGCCCGGCGCCTATTACCTGATGCTGGGCGAACTGGCGCCCTACAAGCGCGCCGACATCGCCGTCGAGGCCTTCGCCGGGCTGGATCGACCGCTGCTGATCGTCGGACAGGGTTCGGAGTCTGCGCGCTTGCGCCGCGCGGCGCCCGCCAATGTCACCTTTCACGGGCGCGGGGCGGATGGCGAGATGGCGGAACTGTATCGCAACTGCCGCGCGCTGGTGTTTCCGGGGGTCGAGGATTTCGGCATCGTGCCGCTGGAGGCCATGGCCTGCGGGCGCCCGGTGATCGCGCTCGGGCGCGGCGGCGCCTGCGACACCGTGAAGGACGGCGAAACCGGCGTGCTGTTCGCCGAGCAGACCGCCGCGGCGCTGGCCGAGGCGGTGCGCCGTTTTGAATCCGATTTCGAGCCGGGCGCCGATCCGGCGTTGATCGCCGCCCATGCCGGGCGCTTCAGCGCCGCGGCGTTTCGCGCCGGCATGATCGCCGCGATCCGCAAGGCCGGGCCGCATCTCGACCTGTCCGGCGCCGAGGCCGCGACGCCGGCTTGACCTGACGCGCGCGGGTCAGGAGGCGTAGTCGTATTCGTAGTAGGATTCGCTCTTGAGGTCGTATTTGTTGAGGACCACCCCGGCGACATGGGTCAGTTCGGAAAGCTGCCGCTCGCATTCGTCGATCTCGCGGATGGTGCTGATCCCGGAGGCCGCGATCAGCAGCGCGCAATCCACATGCGCCATGAAGGAAATGGCGTCGTCGCTGGCCAGCATCGGCGGCAGGTCGTAGATCACGACGTCCGGCTCCAGCACGCGATGCATCTCGCGGAGCGCCTCCTTGGCCGTGCGGCTCTGGATCAGTTCCGCCGAGTGGCGAAATGACTGGTAGGTGGTGCCGAGCGCCAGCGTCGAATCAAAGCAGGTGAAGTATTTCTCGGGCGTCAGCCGACCGGACAGAAAATCGCCCATGGACGTCTTGCTGGACGAGCCGATCACCTTGCGGATCTGCGGGCGTTTCATGTCCACGTCGGCAAGCACCGTCCGGCTGGATTTCTGGCGCGCGAAGCTGAAGCCCAGATTGGTGGAGATCAGCGTCTTGCCGCAGGCCATGGTCGGTGAAGTGATGGCCACCGATTTCCAGTTGTTGCGCTCCAGCAGCTTGAGGATCTTGGTGCGCAGGATGTCGAAAGGCACATGCGCAGAATCCTCTTTCGAATAGGTGACGATTCGATTCTTTTCCAGAAACGCTGGGTCGATGTCGATATTTTCCATCGCCGCCCAACCCGGGGGCGTGGCCTGCTTGGCGGGGTCCGGAGCGACGGGGCCGCGGGGCCGGGGCGCCGCCTCGCCGGTCCGGGACTGCTTGGCCTTGCTGATCGCCGCCTTGATGCGTTCCACGTTTCACCTCTTCATTGGCTCGCAGCGGCGTCCTGTCCGGACCCTGCGATTGTTCGTCGGGCGGTCGTCGCCTCAGAAATTCAGACGGACCCTGATCCTGTCGATCAGCGTGTCGATCCGGGCCGCGTCCATCGCCTTTTCGGCAAGCAGGCCGAGCGGCAGGTAGTAGCGGTCGACCAGGAACAGGCCGATCGCGACGCTGCCGGCGAACAAGGTCAGCAGCACATAGCCGCGCCGCCGGCGCGATCGCGATTCGCCGACGGTGTAGACATAGGGGATCACCGCCAGCGGCTGGATGTCGAGATGCTTGATCAGCTCCGAGGGTCGACGGATCGCCTTGTTCATGAATTCGAGCAGCAGCATCACCGCGAATCCGGCGCCCAGCCCGCCGCCGACGCCCATCAGCATGATCAGCGCCCGGTTCGGCTTGAACGGCCGGTCCGGGGCGGTCGCCTGCTCGATCACCGAGAAGCGTTCCGCCTGCTGCTTCAGTTCCAGCTGTTCGCCGGTTGCGGCGTTGGCCAGCTTGACGCGGGCGGATTGGTATTGCTGCTGCATGTTGGCGTAGTCGCGGGTGAGGCTGGTCAGCGCCATCTCCACATTCGGCGTCTCGACGATGGAGCGCTCCAGCTCGCGCCCTTCGCGTTCCAGCTCCTTCAGTTCGTCGCGGGTCTGGTTCAGCTTGCTGTCGATGAGTTCGATTTCCTGGTCGATGCGGCCGGCGGCGGCGGTTTGCGGCTCGCCGGCGTCATCGACTTCGGCGCCCTGACGCGCGGCCGCTTCCTCGGCGATCGCCGTCTCCAGCGCCTTGATGCGGGAATTCAGCGCGATGATCTGCGGGTGGTTTTCCGACAGGATGGCGCGGCGCTGGGTCTTGTCGCGCTTGAGCTGCGCCAGATCCCGTTCGTTCTGGCTGAGATCCCGGGGATTGCGCTGTTCGAACGCTGCGGGGTTCTTCTGCGCCTTGACCAGAATCCGACGCTGTTCCAGCAGACCGGCGACCTCGCGCTCCAGCAGCGACTGACGCTGCTGCGCCAGGTTGAGCCGGTTGCGCCGGTAGTCGAGGCTTTCAGGCAGCGTGTCGCGATTGGCGCGCTTGAATTCGACGATCCCGCGCTCGATCGCCGCCAGTTCGCTGGATAGGCGTTCGGATTCCTGCTTGAAGAATTCGTAGGTTTCCGAGGCGCGCGCGGTGCGCAGGCGCACGTTCTGTTCGAGGATCAGCGTCACCAGTTCATTGGCGATCGAGGTGGCGATCTTCGCCGAAGCCGCGGTCACGGTGATGGTGAACACGGTGGCGTTGCTGCCCTTGCGGCGGCTGCCGAAGCTGACCACCTCGAACTTGATGCTATCGCGCATGGCCTGGTAGATGTCGGACGGCGTCATGTCCTTGCGTTTGGTGAAGGCCTTGTTGTTGCGGGCCACCTCCAGCAGGGTCTGGCGGGTCATCACGCGCTGTTCGATGGTGCGGATGCGCTCCACCGCCGTGGCGGTGATGGTCGAGCGCGCCAGTTCGCCGGGGATCTGCTGGGATTCCACCAGGATCGTCGCCGAGGAGCGATAGCTTGGCGGCAGCAGCATCGCCGTCGCCGCGAAGCCGGCGAAGACCAGCAGCGCCGCCGTCAGAAACGCGGGAAGCCGTCGCCAGAAAATCGCCAGCAGATAGCGGATGTCCAGATCTTGTTGCATGATTGACTTGCGACCTCAGATGTCCGGGAGCCTAGCCCTGGCGTTCCCAGATGCCGTGAAACACGTTTTCCTCCTCCGGCGACAGGCCGGCGGGGTTGTCCTGCGCGAGGCGCAGCCGTGGCGGGGCCTCCGCCGCGCCGGTCCTGACGGGCGGCGCGGCGCAATCGGTCTTGAGCGGCTGCGCGGGTTTGACCGGCTGGGCGGGCTTGGGCGGCTGCGCGGGGGCGTCGGGATCCGCGAACACGCCGTAGCCGCTGCGATCCTTCAGCACCGCGCGCACGACGGCCTCATCGACCTCCTCGGTCTCGTCGGCGAAGGCGTAGACCAGCGCGTAGTCGCAGAGCTGGTTGACCAGACGCGGCGTGCCGTGCGACGCGGCGTGGATCATCTTGCAGGCGTCGGTGGTGAACAGCTTGCGCTGGGCGCCGGCGACGGTCAGGCGGTGATCCACATAGGCCTCGGTCTCCTCCGCCGTGAGCGCGCGCAGGTGGAATTCCGAGGCGACGCGCTGGGCGAACTGCACCAGCTCCGGGCGGGAGATCAGGTCGCGCAGCTCCGGCTGGCCCACCAGGATCAGCTGCAGCAGCGCGTCCTTGTCGGCGTTGATGTTGGAAAACATGCGCAGTTCCTCGAGCGCCTCGATCGAGAGATTCTGCGCTTCGTCGAAGATCAGCGCGGTGCGCCGGCCGGCGGCGTATTCGGCGATGAGGAAATCCTGGAACTGCTGGAACAGCTGCACGTAAGACTTTGACGACCCCGCCTCCTGCCCAAGCGCCATCAGCACCCAGTGCAGCAATTCGCCCCGGTCGCCCTGCGCGTTGGAGACCAGGCCGACGCTGTAGTCCTGGGGGATGTCGTCGAGCAGCTTGCGCACCAGCGTGGTCTTGCCCGACCCGATCTCGCCGGTGATCACGGTGATCGGCGCGTGGGTGGCGATGCCGTATTCCAGCATGGTGTAGGCGCGCGAATGCGGTTTCGCCCAATACAGGAATTCAGGATCCGGCAGCAGCGAGAACGGCCGCTCCTTCAGCCCGAAGAACGTGTTGTACATTTTCGCCAGGTCACGCATGTCGCGCCGCCGCCCCCAAATCGAAATGCGAATGGCCGATGCCGCGGTCGATCCGCAAGGATCGCCGCGCCCGCAGGATCGCGTCGCGCCCGCCGCCCGCGCCGCCCGTCGGTCGCCCCTTCGGACGCAGGCAGATCAATGCGTTGCCGTTCATCTTCGCCGTTCCCATCCGGGCTTCGCCCCCAAACTCGCGACCGCCCGGCGGGCGATCCCTTTGCCTTTCAAGTCGACATCCTTGGAGACAACGGTGAACATCGCGTCTCCAAATCGTCGATTTTCACACACAGTCGCCCATCGCCGCCCAACCCGGGCGGGTCATTCCCCCGCCGATTTGGCCTCGGCCTTGCGCGCGGCTTCCTCCGCGTCAAGCTTGGCGAGCGCCGCCTCGACCTCCTCGCGCTTGGCGAAGCCGCCGACCTCCGACAGTTCCAGCGAGCGCTGCAGATGCGCGCGCGCCTGTCTGGTCTGGCCGAGCTCCGCATAGACGATCCCGGCGTGATACTGAACCAGCATGTTGGTGTTCAGCGCGTCCGCCGCCGCCTTCAGCGGGATCACCGCGCGTTCGTCTTCGCCGCGCAGATGCAGGATCCAGCCATAGGTGTCCTGCAGATACGGCTGGTCGCTGTCGCGGAACCGCTTGGCGATGTTGTAGGCGCGTTTCAGCATCTTGGAATCGCCGGCGCCGTAATCGCTCAGCAGGCTCGCCAGGTTGTTGGCGATGACCACCGAGCCGGGCTGTTCGGCGTAGAGCTTCTCGTATTCGGCGATGGCCTCGTCATAGCGCCGCTCCTGCTCAAGCCGCATGGCCAGCGACAGGCGCAGCTCCATGTTGTCGTCCGCCGACAGCTCCAGCCCCTTGCGAATGGCCGCGTCGGCCTCCTCCATGCGCCCGGCGCCGCTGTAGAGCCGCGCCAGGTTGGAATAGGCGGCGGCGTTGGCGGGGTCCATCTCCAGCACCGACTGGAAGGCGGCCTCGGCCGCGTCGTCGCTGCCCTGAGAGGCCAGCACCGAGCCCAGCAGGATGATCGCCGTGGCGTTGGTGGGCTCTTTCTCGATCAGATCCTCGAGATAGGCCTTGGCCTCCTTCACCTCGCCGGCGGCGAGATAGGCGCGCACCAGCGAGATCATGGTTTCGGAATTCTGGTTGTCGCCGCGCGCGGCGGCGTCCGACAGCACCTTGATGGAATCGTCGAACCGGCTCTGCCCCACATAGGCCGCGGCGCGGATCCGGGCCGCGACCTCGTCCTCGGGGTTGATCTTCTGCAATTGCTCGGCGATCTGCAGGGCCGAGACGTATTGCTTCTTCTCCAGCCGGATGCCCGACAGGCCGATCAGCAGCTGCCGGTTGTTGGGATTGCGGCTGATCGCCTCCATGAGCAGGTTCTCGGCAATGTCGGTCTTGCCCGAGCCCATCAGAGACTGGGCGTAGCGCAGGGTGATCGCCGGATCATAGCGCGAGGCGCGGGTCGCCTGCGCCAGCCGCTCCGCCGCGAGTTCCTTGGAGCCGTTGCGCTCATGCGCCTGCGCCAGCTTCATCAGGATCGCCGTGTTGTTGGGCGCCGCGTCCAGGGCCGTGCGCAGGGTGCGGATCGCCTCCTCGGGCTTGTCCTCGTCGATCAGCTTGCCGCCGCGCAGGGTCAGCGCCGCCACGTTCTTGGGGTCGTTCTCGAGCACCCGATCCACCAGCGCGTAGGCCGATTCGGCGCGGTCGTCGCGCAGCTGCAGCCGCGAGAGCTCGATGCGCGCCTTGTCGGCGTCCGGGCTGTCGCCGTCGCGCGCGATCATCGCCTTGAGCCGCTTCTCGGCCTTGTCCTTGGCGCCCTGATTGTAGTCGAGCGAGGCCAGCGCCAGTTCATATTCAACCCGGTTGCCCGGACCGTTGACCAGCGCCATCAGTTCGGCGCGCGCCGCTTCGGGGCCGTGGACGCGGCCCAGATAACGGGCCACCTGAATGGGGCCCTTGTAGTCGTCGGGATTGAGCGCCGCGAGCGCGCGCAGCTCCCGCTCCGCGCCCTCCTTGTCGCCGTTGGCGTCGTACCATTTGGCGAGGATCTGGCGGAATTTCCCGGTCGTCGGGTAGAATTCGACCATGCGCTTGAGCTGCGCGCCCACGCCGTCGAGATCGCCGAGATTTTCCAGAAGACCCAGCTTGATGACGTTCAGGCTGAGATTCTCGGGCGCGAAGCCGAGGCCCGTGTCGACCTGCGCCAGCGCCTTTTCGCGTTCGCCCGAATCCAGATTCCGCGCCGCGAGCACCAGCCGGGCGGTGACGTTTTCGGGTTCCCGCTCCAGAACGCCGCGGGCCAGCTCCAGCGCCAGCTCCACATTGCCGAGCTTGTATTCCACCGTGGCGTTGAGCGCGATCACCCGGGTGTTCTCGGGTTCGATCTTCAGCGCCGCCTTGATGTGCTTGTCGGCCTCGCGCAGCGTCTGCTCCTTGCCGGCGATCAGGAAGATCTCGGTCAGGGCAAGGCGCGACAGCAGGTGGTCGGGATCGATCTCGATGATGCTCTGATACTGGCGCACGGCCCCGCGCAGGTCCTTCTCGTCCTGAAGGATGCGGGCGTATTCGTAGCGCGCTGGCACATTGTTTTCCTGCAGGCGCAAGGTGTTGCGGAATTCGAGCTTGGCCTTGCCGGGCTCGCCCTCGGCAAGCAGCTCCATGCCGCGATCGTAGAACGCCTGGGCCCGGTCCTCGGCCGATTCGCAGGCGGCAAGCGCAAGCAGGCTCGCCGCCATGACGGCGGCGGTCCAGAACCTGGAGCGAGTTTTCATCTGGCTGTTTCTCACTATGTCTCGCGGCCCCTACGCTGCCACTGCCAAAATCCGCCGCACAGAGCCATGCCCCCTGCATCGCGACCGCGAGAATTCGGGGCGGCGCCGAGCGAACCGGCCATCCGACCGGCGGAAGCGCCTCGGTGAACGCTTATACGTATGAATTAGACAATATAGAGGAGAATTCGTGAACGCGCCACGATTTGAGAATTTTCTCATGCGCATGACGCCCGGCCTTGCGACGCCGTGGCAACGGATTCGGTCAGCCCGCGACGGGCGCGCAACAAACTCACGCCCGTCGATGACTGGAAATACGCGAAAGTCAGTCGATTTTAATTATTTCCTTTGATACCACTCCGGTGCGGCGCGTCGGGATCGGGGCCGCGATGCGCCTGCGCGGATTCGCCGCGGCATGCGCCATGTTGGGGGCGTTTTTGTGTTGAGGTTGGCGAGATGACCGCGGGCGCCGCGTTGCAGATGGATGAATCGATGGCTCAGGGCATTGGGCGAAGCGTGCTCATCATCGTCGAGAACCTGCCGGTTCCCTTCGATCGACGGGTCTGGCAGGAGGCCACCGCGCTCAAGAACGCCGGCTATGGGGTCTCGGTGATCTGCCCCACCGGCAAGGGGCATGATTCCCGCCACGAGGTCATCGACGGCATCAACGTCTATCGCCACCACCTGCCGCTGGAGGCCAACGGCGCCAAGGATTACCTGATCGAATACGCCTCGGCGCTGTTCGCGGAATTCCGCCTGTCGATCAAGGTGGCGCGCCGGCACGGGTTTGACGTGATCCATGCCTGCAACCCGCCCGACCTGATCTTTCTGGTGGCGATGTTCCACAAGATCTTCCGCGGCAAGAAATTCGTCTTCGATCATCACGATCTCAGCCCGGAACTGTATGAAAGCAAGTTCGGCAAGCGCGGGTTCCTGCATTCCATGCTGCAGCGGTTCGAACGCTGGACCTTCGGGCTCGCCGACGCCTCCATCGCCACAAACGAAACCTTCAAGCGCATCGCCGTGGATCGCGGCGGCATGGACCCGGACAAGGTCTGGGTGGTGAAAAGCTACCCGCTGATCGAACGGTTTCGCCATGTGACGCCCAAGCCCGAACTGGTGCAGGAAAACCGCTTTCTGGTGGGCTATGTGGGGATCATGGCCAAGCAGGACGGCGTCGATTACCTGATTCGCGCCATGGCCCATATCATCCATGATCTGGGGCGCGCCGATGTCGGCTGCCTGATCGTCGGCGACGGGCCGGAGCTTGCCAATCTGAAGGCGCTGGCGCGGGAACTCAATGTCGATGACCGGGTGAATTTCGCCGGCTACATCACCGGCGACGACCTGCTGGCGCATCTGAGCGCGCTGGACGTGGGGGTGATTCCGGACCCGGAAAGCGGCTTCAACGACAAGCTGTCGATGAACAAGGTGTTCGAATACATGATGCTCGGCCTGCCATTCGTGCAGTTCAACCTGAAGCAGGCGAAAAGCGAATCGCGCGACGCGGCGCTGGTGGTCGAGGATTGCACGCCCGAGGCCATGGCGCGCGGCATTGTCGAACTGCTCGACGACAAGGACCGGCGCAAGCGCATGGGCGACTACGGCCGCGCGACCGCCGAAAAGGAATTCCTGTGGTCCAACGAGACCCGAAACCTGCTCGAAGCCTATGCCACGCTGGCCTGACGCGAGAGGGGCGGCGCGATGACGCTTTCCGGCGATGATTCGGATCCCGAAACCGGCGTCCCTGCGATCGGGGTGGTGATCCCGCATCTCAATCAGGAGGATTTTCTTCGCCGCTGCCTCGCCTCGCTGCGCGCGCAGACCGGCGCGGTTCCGGATTTCGAAATCATCGTGGTGGACAACGGATCGCGGCGCATGCCCGCCGAGGTCTGCGCCGAATTCGACGCGCGGCTGATCGCCGAGCCCACCCCTGGCCCCGGCCCGGCGCGCAACAAGGGCGCGGCGCTGACGCGGGCGCCGCTGCTGGCCTTCATCGACGCCGACTGCACCGCCGATCCGGGCTGGCTCGCCGCCGTCGCCCGACGGTTCGGCGATCCCGAGGCGCAGATTCTGGGCGGCGACGTGCGCATCGCCCGGGTCGATCCCGACAACCTCACGGCGCTGGAGGCCTATGAGAGCGTCTTTGCCTTCCGCATGAAGGAATACATTGAAAAGCAGGGGTTTACCGGCACCGGGAATCTCGCCATGCGGCGCGAGACCCTGACGGCGGTCGGCCCGTTCGGCGGGCTGCACATCGCCGAGGACAAGGATTGGGGCGAACGCTCCGGCAAGCTTGGCTACCGCATCATCTACGCGGCGGAAATGGTGGTGTTCCACCCGGCGCGCACCTCCATGGCCGAACTCTACAAGAAATGGGACCGCCATATCGGCCATCTGTTCGAACCCTACGCCGCAAGCCTGTGGGGCCGCCTGCGCTGGGCGGCGCTGGCGCTGGCGGTGGCGCTGTCGCCGCTGGGCGAGATCCCGCGCATCCTGCGCTCGGACCGAATCAAGGGGATTCGCGAACGCTGGCTGGCGTTTCGCGCGCTGGTGACCATACGGCTCTACCGCGCCCGCAAGATGCTGCCGCTGAGCTTCGGCGCCGATCCGCGCAAGCTGAGCGGCGTCTGGAACCGGGAATGACCCCGGGCCGGCTCAGAATTTCATCTTGCGGAACACGCCTTCGGGCAGGGCGCGGATGATCCCCATGACGATGCGCCATTTCCAGTCATAGACCACGTGGCGGCGGCGCTTCAGCGCCCCGAACACCAGATCCGCCAGCGCTTCGGGGGTCGAGGTCAGCGCCGGGGGCAGGTCCATGCCCTCGGTCATGCGGGTGGCGACGAAGCCGGGCTTCACCGTCATCACGTGCACCCGGTCATCGGCATGGGTCTGGCGCAGGCCCGAAAGCGCCGCGGTGAACCCGGCCTTGGCGGCGCCGTACCAGTAGTTGCGCGCCCGCCCGCGATCCCCGGCCACCGAACTCACGCCGATGATCGCGGTGTCCTCGTCAAGCGCGGCGAGGCGGCGCGCGGCCTCTTCAAGCGCCAGCGTGGGGCCGGTGAAATTGGTCTCCACCACCTGGCGCGCCTGCGCCGGATCGCGCGCGGTCCGGGCCTGATCGCCCAGCAGCCCCACCACAGAAATCACCACCCCGGGCATCCGCGGCAGGCTTTCGTAGAACGCGCCCATCCCGGCGGCGTCGCGCACGTCAAACGCGTGGGCGGTGGCCTCGACGCCATGGCGCAGCGCGATGTCGGCGCAGTTTTCGGCCAGCGTTCCGGGTTTTCGCGCGGCAAGCTGCACCGGCCGCCCCGCGCGCGCGAAACGGTGCGCCAGCGCCAGCCCGATATCCGAGCCGCCGCCGAGGATCAGCACGGGTCGCGGGGTCATAGGTCAAGCCTTTCCGATTGCGCCGAGCGAAACGCCTGCGCCGCGCCGCGTCGCGCGCGCATCCTGCGGAACGCCGCGACGCGCGGGTCCGACGCCTCCAGCTCCGCTCGGCTCAGCAGCGCGTCCTTGGCCAGGTAGAACCGCCCGCCATGGTCGATGGCGATGGCGTGCAGTCGTCCGACCAGCGCCAGCGCCCGGCGCGAGGCCGGGAAATCCAGCGCCAGCGTATAGCCTTCGCGGGGGAAGGAGAACGCGCTTTCCTGCCGTCCGAACAGCTTCAGCACCGCCAGGAACGCGCCCTGGCCTTCGTCGGAGACTTCGCCGAGCAGGGCGCGCAGTCCGGCGCGCGATCTGTCCGGCGGCAATGCGCACTGGAACTGCACGAAGCCGCGTCGCCCGTAGATCCGGTTCCAGCCCTCGACGGCGTCGAGCGGATAGAAGAAGCTTTCCCAGCCCACCAGGGTCTCGGCCCCGGCGCCGCGCGCGCCAAGCCGGTAATAGGCGGCGTTGAAGGCGCGCAGCGTCAGCCGGTTCAGCGCCCAGGACGGCGCGTCCATCGGCACGGCGATGCGCCGCCGCGGCGCCGGCATCCGCGGCCGGGCGCCGATCTCGTCCGCTGCGGCATGCTCGCCCTGATGCAGCAGCGCCCGCCCCAGCGCCGCGCCGCGCGCCAGGCAGTCGATCCAGGCCACCGAATAGGTCGCGTCGCGCGCCGCCTCGAACCCGGCCATCACCGCGTCGAGATCCGGCGCCGCGACGCTGCGCCGGCGGATCCAGCCGGTGGGGGCCGGGATCATGCGAAAACAGGCGCGCAGGATCGCGCCGGTCAGCCCCATGCCGCCGATGGCGGCGGCGAACTGATCGGCGTTCTCTTCGCGCGAACAGCGCAGCGCGCCCTCGGCGGTCATCAGGTCCAGCCAGCGCACATGCGCCCCGAAAGACCCCGCCACATGGTGATTCTTGCCATGCACATCCGCTGCGATCATGCCGCCGATGGTGACGAATCGGGTGCCCGGCGTCACCGGGGCGAACCAGCCGCGCGGCAGGAAGGCGGCGACCACGTCGCCCAGCGTCACCCCGGCCTCGACGGTCAGATCGCCGGTCGCGGGGTCGAAATCCAGCATCCGGTTGAACCGGGTCATCAACGCCGTGCACGTCGGGTTCAGCGCACTGTCGCCATAGGCCCGCCCGGCGCCGCGCGGGATCAGCGGGCCCTGCGCCATCAGCGCCGCCAGCTCGGTCTCCGAACGGGGCGCCGACACCCGGCAGTCGAGCACCGGGCGCCGCCCCCAGCCCGACAACGGCCGCGCGCCGGTCATTCCCGGCTCCGGCTTTCGAGCGGCCCCCCGCCCGGGGCGGCCGCCTCGGCGCGATCGAAAACAAACCGCCGGTCCAGCCGGTACTTGACCGCATAGCCGATGCAAAGCCCCAGCGCCGCGCCGATCTCGCGCATGAGATCAGTGCCCCATATGGCGTAAAACGCGATCTCGGTCCCCCAGAAGATCATCGTCGTGCCCGCGCCCATCAGGGTGTAGCCGCTGAAGCGCACCGCATGGGCGCGCGCGCCGCTGGACCGATCCGCGAAGATCCAGCGCTTGTCGAGCAGGTATTTGACCACCAGCCCGGCGCCGGTGCCGCAGGCCAGCGCGAAGATCAGCCCGATGGGCGGGTCGATGACGCCCAGCACCAGCCGCTGCACCGCCAGATTGCAGGCGGCGGCGGCGGCCGCGAAGCTTGCGTAGCGCAGGATCAGCTCGGCGGCGCTCACAGGTAGTTCCCCGCGGCGCCGATCAGCAGCACCAGCCCGGCGCAGGTCAGGCTGACCGGATCGCGCATGGCGAAGACCAGCGGGTCGTCATCCATGCGCCCGCGATGCGCCAGCATCACCTGCCGGCTGATCCAGTAGGCCAGAATCGGGCAGGCCGCCCACAGCACCAGCGGCGAGGTGTAGAGCGCCGCCACCGTCTCGGTCGAACTGTAAAGCGCCAGCACCAGCACCGACACGTAGCCCGAGGCGATGGCCATCATGGCGACGATGGGCAGGTCCTCGACCTCGTAGGCGCGCCCGGCGGCCCGGTCCTTGCCGGTGCGCAGCCCGTCCACCAGCTCCGTCTGGCGCTTCATCGCCGCCAGCGACAGGAACAGAAACCCGAAAAACGCCAGCGTCCATGGCGATATGGCCAGGTCGTTGGCGATGGCGCCGGCGATCACCCGCATGATGTAAAGCCCCGCCAGGGTGCAGATGTCGATCACCAGGCGCCGCTTCAGAAACAGCGAATAGGCCAGGGTCGACACGAAATAGATCCCCAGCACCACGAGGAACAGCGGCGCCAGCGTCGCCGCCGCCAGCCCGATCCCGCCCAGCAGCAGCAGCGGGGCCATGATCATCGCATGGCGGATCGGCAGCGCGCCGCTGGCCAGCGGTCGGCCGCGCTTGCGCGGGTGGTCGCGATCCGCCGACAGGTCCAGAAGATCGTTGATGATATAGACGCTGGACGAGGTCAGGCTGAAGCTGACAAAGGCCAGCGAGGCGGCGGTCATGGCCGGGGGCGAGGTGACATGGGCCGCCACCGTCGGCACGAAGACCAGTCCGTTCTTCATCCATTGATGGGGCCGCAGGGTTTTCAGATACGGCGCCCAGCGCTGCGGCGCCGGCTTGGGCGGCGAGACATGCGCGGCGTCGCCGGCCGCCGCCTCGGCGCGGGCGCGCAGCCCGGGCCCGGCGCCGACGGTGATCGCCTTTCGCGCACGCCGCCAGACCTCCACATCCGCCTCGGCGTCGCCCACATAGTCAAACCCGCGCTCGCCGTAGCGCTCCGCCAGAAACGCCGCCTTGGCCTCGCCTTTCAGGTTGCGCCCGGGGCGCGATCCGTGGGCCTCGTCGAACAGGCCCAGATGGTCGGCGACGGCGCGGGTCAGCCGCTCGTCGGTGGCCGATACCAGCGCCACGCGCGCGCCCCGCGCGCGGGCGGCCTTGATCAGCGCGATGACCTCCTCGTTGTAGGGCAGGTCGGCGATCGCCACGTCGGAAAAATCGGCCAGCCCGGCTTTCAGCGACGCCCGCCCGTCGCGCAGCCGAAGCAGGGTCAGCAGCGCGCGGATCGGCTGTTTCGCCAGCCCGTCGAACAGCGTCTCGTAGAGCATGTCCGTGCGGATCAGACAGCGATCAAGATCAACGACGAGCAATTTTCAACTCCCAAACGCAACGACGCGGCGGACACCGAGATGAACAATACCCGAAGGCCGCCGCCATGCACAGTGGCGCCGGCGATCGGGCGATGTTTACGCGGTTTTCACGCCCCGCCCCGGATGATTGACTTTCGCGCGCGGGGAAGGCTTTTTCGGGGCGGATCACCGCGCAGCCGCGCATCGTTCCGGGGTTGCGCAATCGGGGAGATTCACGTGCCGGATCCGCGTCTGAAGCTGCTGCTGGTCGGCGCCAATGTGGATGGCGGCGACGTGGGCGGGGTGTTCTCGGCCTTCAAATGGGCCGAGGCCCTGTCGCGCAAGGCCGATGTGACATTGCTTTCCTTCCATCGCCAGGGCCGCGAGCCGCTGGCCGATCAGCTGCCCGAGGCCGAGGTCGTGACCTGGCTGGAGCCGCCCTTCCTGGTGAAGCGCGAACGCTTCAACGCCATGGTGAAGCCCGGCTGGCCGCTGTTCTGCCGCCATGTGCGCCGCTGGATCGCCGCGGCGAGGCGGGACGGGCGGCGCTTTGACGTCGCCCATCAGATCGCGCCGCAAGCCATGCGCTACGCCACCCCGCTGCGCGGTCAGGGCATTCCCTACGTGATCGGGCCGCTTGATGGCGGGCTGTCGACGCCGCCGGGGTTCCGCGAGGAGGCCGGGCGCGATGGCGGGTTTTCGGCGCTGCGCGGGCTTGACGATCTTCGCCTTGCGCATGATCCGTGGCTGCGCCGGGGCTATGCGGAGGCGGCGCTGGTGCTGGGCGTCGCGCCCTATGTGCGCACGGCGCTGGCCTCGATCCCGCTGCGCCGCTTCGAGCTGGCGCTGGAACGCGCCAATGACGGGCTGGCGGCGAAGGTGGCGCGCCAGACGGCGCCGGGGCGGCTCAGCCTGCTGCATGTGGGCCGCTCGGTGCGCACCAAGGCGCTGCGCGACGTGATCCGGGCGCTGGCGCGGCTTGGCGATCTGCCCGGCGTGACCCTGACCAGCGCCGGCGACGGGCCCGAGCTCGCCGCTTGCCGCGCCGAGGCCGAGGCGCTGGGCGTCGCCGATCGGGTGACGTTTCTGGGCGCCGTGCCGCGCGACGAGGTCGAGCGGCTCTACGAAGCCGCCGACGTGTTCTGCTTTCCGTCGTTTCGCGAACCCATGGGCGGGGTGCTGTTCGAGGCCATGCGCTGGGGCCTGCCGGTGATCGCCGCCGGTCGCGGCGGCCCGGACGCGATCATCGACGAGACCTGCGGGATCAAGGTGACGGCCGAACAGCCCGAGCCCTTCGCGCGCGACATCGCGCAGGCGATCCGCGCGTTGGCGGAGGACCCCGATCTGCGCGCCCGCCTGGGCCAGGGCGCGCGCGACCGGCTGGCGGGTTTCGGCGACTGGCCGACCAAGGCCGACCGCATGATCGCGCTGTATCGCGAAATCCTGCCGGCCTGACGCCGGGTTGCGGCATCGCCCCCGGATCAGGGTTTGGCCGCGGGCCAGGCGGCGCCGGCCATGCGGGTCACCATGCGAAAATGCCGCGCGCGCTCCTGCGCGTGGGCCGAGGACGAGGCCAGCGCCCGCAGTGACCAGAACGCCGCGCGGCTGGCGTTGAAGCCGGTGAGTATGCACCAGCACGCCGCCGCCGGGATCAGCCCGCCATGCTTGCGATGCAGGCGGATGGTGGCCTCGGTCAGCATCACGTCGCGCTTGTGGTTGAGCTTCTTCACCGAGCCGCCGCCGTGATGGGTGATCTCGCCCACCGGCGCGAAGACCAGTTGCCAGCCGGCGTCGCGGAACCGGCGGCACCAGTCGGTTTCCTCGCCGTAAAAGAAGAACGCCTCGTCCAGCGGGCCGATTTCGGCCATGGCCTCGGCGCGCGCCAGCAGGTAGCAGCCGGAGATCGATTCGACCTCGCGCTCGCTGTCGCGCCGCCAGTGGCGCATGTGATAGCGCCCGAAAAACCGCGGCCGGTTCAGTTTCGCCAGCCCCGTGGTCTGGAGAATCAGGTTCAGCAGGCTGGGGAATTGCGAGCAGGTGAGCTGCACGCCGCCATCGGTGTTGAGCACCCGGCAGCCCATGGCCCCGGCGGCGGGATGCGCGTCCATCCACGCGACCGATCGCGCCAGCACGTCGCCATGGATCAGCGTGTCGGAGTTCAGCAGCAGCACGTGGCGGCCCCCGGCGATGGCGAAGCCCTGGTTGTTGGCCGCCGCGAAGCCGCGATTGTCGGCGTTGCGAATCAGCGCCGCGTCGGGGAATTCCGCCGCGACCATGTCATCGGATCCGTCGGACGAGGCGTTGTCCACAAGGATCACCTCGGCGTCCAGATCGCCCAGATTGGCGAAGACCGAGGCAAGGCAGTCGCGGGTCATCGCCAGCGTGTTCCAGCTGATGACGACAATGGATATGTCGGGGCGCGGGTCGGGCGCCTCGCTCACCGTCCCTGCTCCACCAGCTCCGCCAGATAGCGGCCATAGCCGGATTTCAGCAGCGGCGCGGCCAGCGCCAGCGCCGCCGCGTCGTCTATCCAGCCGTTGCGCCAGGCGATTTCCTCGGGGCAGGCGATCTTCAAGCCCTGCCGGTCCTCGATGGTCTGCACATAGGCGCCCGCCTGCAGCAGGCTTTCATGGGTGCCGGTGTCGAGCCAGGCGTAGCCGCGCCCCATCATCTCGACATACAGGTCGCCGCGCGCCAGATAGGCCTTGTTGACGTCGGTGATCTCCAGTTCGCCCCGCGGCGACGGGGCGACGTTCGCGGCGATGTCGATCACGTCGTTGTCGTAGAAATACAGCCCGGTCACCGCGTAGCTGGATTTCGGGTTCGCGGGCTTTTCCTCGATGTCCTCGGCCCGGCCATCGGCGTTGAAGCTGACCACGCCGTAGCGTTCCGGGTCGCGCACGTGATAGCCGAACACCGTGGCGCCGGTCTTGCGCGCCTTGGCGGCGTCGAGCAGATCCACCAGCCCATGGCCGTAGAAGATGTTGTCGCCGAGCACCAGCGCCACCGGGTCGGCGCCGATGAAATCGCGCCCGATGAGGAACGCCTGCGCCAGCCCGTCGGGGCTGGGCTGCACCGCGTAGGTCAGGCGGATCCCCCAGTCGCCGCCGTCGCCGAGCAGGCGGTGAAACTGATCGGCGTCATGGGGCGTGGTGATGATCAGCACGTCGCGAATTCCGGCCAGCATCAGCACGGACAGCGGATAGTAGATCATCGGCTTGTCATAGACCGGCAGCAATTGCTTGGAAACGCCGCGCGTCACCGGATGCAGCCGCGTGCCCGACCCCCCGGCGAGGATGATGCCCTTCATGTCCCGCTCCCGTCGCGATTGCCGGCCAGTTGGCGCACCACCCGCGCCAGCGCCTTGCGCCACGGGACCATGGATACGCCGAAGGTGTTTTCAAACCCCGAACAGTCGAGCGACGAATTCAGCGGCCGCTCCGCCGGGGTGGGGTAATCGGCGGTGGCGATGGGCGCGATCTCCGGGCGCGCCGGGGTCAGGCGGCCCTCGGCCAGCGCGAAGATCTCGCCGGCGAATTCGGCCCAGTTGGTTTCGCCGGCGCCGGCGTAGTGGTGCAGGCCCCAGACCGGGGCGCCCGCCGGCGCGCGCAGCTGCGGGGCGATGGCGAGGATCGCCTCGCCCAGATCCAGCGCCGAGGTCGGCTTGCCGCGCTGATCGGCGACGATGGTCAGGCGGTCGCGATCGGCCAGCCCGATCATGGTCTTCACGAAATTGCGCCCGAAAGGCGAATACACCCAGCTGGTGCGCAGGACGGCGCTGCGCGGATTGGCGTCGAGCACCGCCGATTCCCCGGCCAGCTTGGTGGCGCCGTAGACCCCGAGCGGCCCGGTGGGGTCGTCGGGCAGCCATTCGCCGGTTCTGGCGCCGTCGAACACGTAGTCGGTGGAGACATGCACCATCCCGGCGCCGACCCGCGCCGCGCCGCGCGCCAGCGCGCCGGGGCCCTCGGCGTTGATCAGATGCGCCAGATCCGGTTCGGTCTCGGCCTTGTCGACCCCGGTGTAGGCGGCGGCGTTGACCAGCAGATCCGGGCGGGCCGCGACCACCGCGGCCTCGGCGGCGGCGGGATCGGCGAGGTCAAGCGCCTCGCGCCCCAGGAACGTCAGGACATGATCGCCGCCCGAGGTCGTTTGCGATTGCGCCAGCGACCGGGCGAGCTGCCCGGTGCGACCGATCACCAGGATGCGCATCAGGCGGCGCCCAGTCGCGCGCCGTCATAGCGGCGCGCACGCACGCCGCGCCACCAGTCCTCGTGGGCCATGAACCAGTCGAGCGTGCCCGCGAGCCCGGATTCGAAGGTTTCGCGCGGCGACCAGCCCAGTTCGGCGGTCGCCTTGGCGGCGTCGATGGCGTAGCGCAGGTCGTGGCCGGGGCGGTCGGTGACGAATTCCACCAGCCTGTCATGGGGCGCCGCCTCGGGAAAGCGCCGGTCCATCCAGCCGCACAGCGCCTGCACCACCTGCATGTTGGTGCGCTCGGCGTTGCCGCCGATATTGTAGGTCTCGCCCAGCCGCCCCTTCGTCAGCACCAGCCACAGCGCGCGGGCGTGGTCTTCGACATGCAGCCAGTCGCGCACGTTCTCGCCCTTGCCGTAGACCGGCAGGGGGCGGCCCTCGCGCGCGGCGATGGCCATCACCGGGATCAGCTTCTCGGGAAACTGCCAGGGGCCGTAATTGTTCGAGCAGTTGGAGGTGACGACCGGCAGTCCGTAGGTCTCGCCCCAGGCGCGCACCAGATGGTCCGAGGCGGCCTTGCTGGCGGAATAGGGGCTGTTGGGGGCGTAGGGCGTGGTCTCGCTGAAGCCGGGATCGCTGGGCGCGAGGGAGCCGAACACCTCATCGGTGGAGACGTGATGAAAGCGGAACTCCGACTTGCGCGCCCCGGGCAGCGCGGTCCAGTAGTCGCGCGCCGCCTCCAGCAGCGTGAAGGCGCCGACGATGTTGGTCTCGATGAAGGCGGCGGGCCCGTCGATGGAACGGTCCACATGGCTTTCGGCCGCCAGATGCATCACCGCGTCGGGTTGATGCGCGGCGAAGGCGGCGCGCATGGCGTCGGCGTCGGCGATGTCGGCCTTGACCAGCGTGTAATCGGGGCTGTCGGCGCAGTCCTCCAGCGCCTCGGGCGTCGCGGCGTAGGTCAGCTTGTCGACATTGACGATGGCGGCGCCATGATCGCGCATGGCGTGGCGGATCACCGCCGAGCCGATGAAGCCGGCGCCGCCGGTGACCATAAGTTTCATGCTCATCTCATGCGCTCCGGGTTCTACGCGTAGTCGAACGGCGATCGGAACATCGCCAGCACCGGCGCCGCCGCATCCTTGGCCGACAGGATCGGCGCGCTCACGCCGGCCTCGGCCAGCGGCCAGTCGACGGCGATGTCCGGGTCGTCCCAGGCCACGGCGCCGTCGCAGGCCGCCTCGTAATAGGCGTCCACCTTGTAGTGCACTTCGGTATCGGGCCTGAGGGTGAGGAAACCGTGAAGGAAGCCGCGCGGCACGACCAATTGCGCGCCGGTCTCGGGGTCGAGCCGCACGCCGCGCCAGGCGCCGTAGGTGGGCGAGCCCTTGCGCACGTCCACCGCCACGTCGAAGATCGCCCCGGCGGTGCAGCGCACCAGCTTGGTCTGCGCGGCGGGCGGGGCCTGGAAATGCAGCCCGCGCAGGGTGCCCGCGTCGCGCGACAGCGAATGGTTGTCCTGCACGAAATCATAGCCGTATCCGGCCTCCATCATGCGGCGCGCGTTCCAGACCTCGGAGAACCAGCCGCGGTCGTCGCCGTAGCGGGGCGGGGTCAGCAGCGCGAGGCCGGGAAGGTCGAGCGGTTCGATCAGCATGTCTTCGTCACCATTGCGCGGCGGCGCCGCATTGTTCCGGGACCCGATGATTCGCCAGGCGCCCCGCCGGCGCCGGGGATTCGATGGCGCGCGTCCCCGGCGCCCCGATCCCCGCATGACGATGGCGCAGGATCAGGGCAGAAGCGTGAAGCCCTTGGTCAGGGTCATGAACACGTTGTGGGTCATGGCCTTGTTGCCGTCGGTGTCGCGCCAGCGGAACGCATAGCCGACATTGGCGTTGACGGTTTCCGAGATCTGGTAGCGGTAGGTGACGCTGGTGTTGAGGAACAGCCGGTCGTCGATGCTTTCCGTCGAGCCCTCCGCCCCGAACAGCGCGGTCCTGAAGGACAGGCGGGCGCCGAGATTGAGGCTCGAATAGGAATTGATCTGATGCGCCATGCCCAGACGAATCGCCGCCACGTTGACCGCCGCGCCGCGCGAGCTCGGCGCCACGCCGTTGCTGATCCCGCCCGAATACGACGTGTTGACGCTGCTGTCATAGTCGAACGAGAAGTTGAGATTGGCCGAGATGCGTTCGTCGCTCGACCGCTTGTCGGTCACCGTGTCGGTTTCCCTGGTGATCGAGAATGACGGGCCGAGCTGGCCGTTGATCGTCAGTCGCGGCGAGACCTGCTTGTTGAACCCGCCAGACAGGCTGAGCGTGTAGGTCTCGCGATCGGCGTCGTTCTCCGCCTGGAAATAGCCCAGGCTGGCGCTGGCGTTGGCGCTGGTGCGCTCGGATATGCTGCGCGAATAGTTGCTGCCGAGGCTGACCGAGGTGTTGGGGGTCAGGTTCGCGGAACTGTCGATGAAATCCTTGCGCCTCGCGCTCAGGTTGACCCCGAACGAACTGCGTTCGTTGATGGTCTGGGTGAAGCCCACCGAGCCGCCGAAGCGCAGTTCGATCGAATCGTCCGAAAACGTCAGGTCGTCGGGGTCTTCGATCGGTTCGCCGCTGTCGTCCAGCACCACGCCGCGGCTGGCCAGGAACGACACCGGGGTGACCGCGGCGTTGAAGCGCAGGTTCAGCGCCGCGTCGGTGAAGCCATAGGTGTATTTGCCGTTCACGTCCGGAAACAGCCCGCTCAGGTCGTCGTTGCTCTTGCCGGTCGCGGCGCTGAAATTGACCCCGGTGCCCAGAAAGAAGGACGAGCGCGGGGTTTCATTGGCGTAGGAAAGATTCAGCCGCGTGACCGAACCCACGGTTTCCTCGACATTGCTGGACCTGAGCTTGGGGTTGCTTGACGCGTAGAATCGCTGCGAGACCTTGCCGGTGACGCTTTCATCGGCAAGGCCCGCCGGCGCGCCGGCGAACGCGCCCAGCGCGATCGCCGTCGCCGCGGTCGTCATGCGGAGCAGGGTCATGTCGCTGGCCTCAGTTGAACAGCCCGCGCTCGGGCACCACGACCACGTCGCCGTCCTGCAGCATGATGTTGGCCTGCGCCGGATCGCCGTCCTCGATCAGATCGTAGTTGAAGATCATGATCTCCTCGGGGCCGACCGCGCCGCCGGGCTCCTCGGGGTCGGCGCTGCGGCGGATCTGGATGTCGTTGAGATCGGCGAACCGCCCGGGGCCGCCGACCAGCGCCAGCGCCTTGAGGATGCTGATGGGTTCTTCCAGCACCAGCGGGCCCGGCTTCCCGACCTGGCCGAGGAAATAGATGGTGACGAGATCCGCCGCCTCGACCGCGGCGTCCTTGGCCGAGGCGATGAAGCGCAGCGCCACGGTCACCGTCGGGGTGATCTCGAAGCCGCGGGCGAATCGCTGCTGAAGCACCTGCTCCAGCCGTTCGGGCGACAGGCCCTCGGCGCGGACCGACCCGGCGATGGGCAGGGTGATGCGGCCGTCGGGTCGAACCAGCACGGTCCTGTTCATGTTCGGATCTTCAAGCACGGTGACGCTCAGCTGATCTCCGGCCTGAATCCGGTAGTAGCCGGTCTGCGCCTGCGCCGCACCGACGAGCTGCAGATGCGCGGCAACCGCAAGCAGCAGGCATGACGCAAAAAAAGCAAGTTTTCTCAAGGCTCCACTCCCCTACATTTCAGTGGCACATTAACGCGGATTCTTGCCCGAATCCGCCAGCGCTTTCCACTTCTATCATCGACAATGCTGCATGTTTCATAATTTCGTCCTAATTGCGTGGCCTTCTTGTCTCAGGTGTTAGGGGTTTGGTGAGGTTTTCGTGGGCGTGGAGCGGCGGGCGCCGATTCCCTTTGCGTTGAGGCCGTTAAGCCAGATTCGAGTTGAGTTTTATATGTTTTTGTGTGATGTTTTCACCGTGTGAGGACGAAGGGATCGCAACGGGCCGTGGGGGCCCTGCAAAATCGGCATTTGGTCTGCTGAAGGTTCCGCGCCGCGACGGCTCGTCTTTGGGGTGAATGCTCGGCCGATTTGTTTTTCCGGCCATCCAGAGCAAGACCGGTGTGTTTCGCCGGTAAACGGGAGTAAGAAATTGTATAACAACGTCACTGACAAGAACGTGCGCATGACCGCCGATTTCATGGCGATCGATGCGAACTCCTCCGATGCGCAGGGCGTCTATTCGACCTTTGGCAAGCGCGCGCTGGACGTGTTTCTCATTCTTCTGGCCTCGCCGGTGGTTTTGCCGCTGGTGGCGCTGATGGCGTTCATGGCCCGGCGCGACGGCGGCCCGGCCTTCTTCGGTCATGAACGGGTCGGCCGCGGCGGCCAGGTCTTCAAGTGCTGGAAGATTCGCACCATGGTCGAGGGCGCGGACGAGAAGCTCGCCGCCCATCTGGCCGCCGATCCCGCCGCCGCCGCCGAATGGGCCCGCGACCAGAAACTGCGCAACGACCCGCGCATCACCCGCTTCGGCGCCCTGCTGCGCCGCACCTCGCTCGACGAACTGCCCCAGCTGTGGAACATCTTTGTCGGCGAGATGAGCATCGTCGGCCCCCGCCCCTTCACTCCCGAGCAGAAGGATCTCTATGTCGGCGCCGCCTATTACGCGCTGCGTCCGGGGCTCACCGGGTTCTGGCAGGTGGGCGACCGCAACGACAGCTCCTTCGCCGCCCGCGCCATCCACGACGCCCGCTATGCGCGCGAAGTCGGCTTCGGGACCGATGTGGCGACCATCGCCAAGACCGTGGGCGTGGTGCTGCGCCAGACCGGCTGCTGACCTCGTCCCGACAAAGCCGCCAGTGACGCAAAAGCCGCCCATCAGGGCGGCTTTTTCGGTGTTTGCGGGGCAGCGAGCGGGTCAGCGGCGGAACAGCCGCCGCAATGTGCCGACAAAACTGCGAAAATTTTCCGAAACCCGCGCCTGGCGCGCGGCCTTGGTCAGGTTGAAGCCGGTGAAATCCGGGCGCGGCCGTCCCGCGACGGTCATCGCCGCCAGCCGCGACAGCAACTGGCGCTTGCGGTTGAGCTGCCCCGGCTGCATGGCCCCGATGCGCGCCGCGTCGAAGGGCTCGGCCCGCAGCCGCCCGGCGGCGATGGCGGCCTGTGCGATGGCCTCGCCGCGCGCGGTGCGGCTGACGATCAGGCTGGCGCCGTCCTGTTCCTCGAACAGCGGATAGCCCGCCGCGTCGCATTCCCAGCTGTCGGCGCAGACCAGATCGGCGAAGCCGCCGACGCCGTCGGGGCAGATCTTGCAGCGAAACTGCACATGCTTGCTGAGAATGTCGCCCCAGCTGTCCGCGTAGGACATTTTTTCAACGCGCCCATCGCGCGCGGTGGCCGCGGCGTGGCCGGGCCAGCCGTCGCCGCGAAACCGGAACGCCGCAAGGTCATCTTCGGCGACGCCAAGCTTTTTCACCACCCGCCGCACCCCGGTCAGCGAAGGAACCCCGGCGCAGAAGAAGGACAGCATGGCGACGACCTTTTCATCGACGCGCGGATCAACCCGCCCGAGCGCGCGCAGGGCCGCCACGTCGCAGGGTTTGCCGACGAAGGCTATTCGACCGTCGCGCGCCAGTTCCGCGTCGATCGCCGCCAGCGGCGCCGAGGGCGCGTAGCGCGATCCGGCGGCGGCGAACACGTCATCCGCCGAAACGCTGGTCACCACGCGGTTGGCGTAGGGCATGGCCGCGTCGGCGGCGATCTGCACCACGCGATCCGCCGCGCCGGTGTCCAGCAGATGCGCCAGCACCGCCGAAAGCGCCCCGCCGGACGAAGCGTTGCGCCGCAGCGCCGAATCCGTCGCATGGCCCGAACGCACCGCGACCAGCGGCCCCCACAGCACGTGATCCTCGCGACCTTCGGCGCGCTGCTCCATGCCAAGACCCGGGCACAGCCCGGCGAGGCGCGCGTCCAGCCCCGGATCAAGCGGCGCGCGCGCGACCGGGCGCAGCCAACCCTTGGCGTCGTAATCCATGGCGATGGCGCCGTTCGAAAGCGATTCGCACAATCCGCAGCCGGCGCAGAGATCGCCTTTGTCCACGCGCGCGAGGAACGGCGAGGTCACGCGCGCCCTCCGGCCACCCCGACCAGCAGTTCGCCCAGCATGGTCTCGTAGCGATCCAGCCGAGCCTCGGCGCGCGCCAGCGATTCGGCGATCTTGTCCTTCAGCGCCGCGCGGCTGGCGAACGCGGCGTCGATGCGGGCGATGATCTCGTCATTGGTCAGGGTCTTGCAGTCGGCAAGTTCGTCATAGCCCAGCGTCCCGAACAGCCCGCCGAACTTGCGCGAATAGGCCAGCGGCAGCACCGGCACGCCGCTGGAAAACGCCGCGATGCAGGCGTGCATCCGCGATCCGGTGAAGAAATCCAGCCCCGCGATGTAGCTTTTCGCCTCTGACGGGTGGTTGAACCGCGGCGCCACCACCGCGCCGGGGAATTCGCCGGCCAGCGCCTGCGCGGCGCGATAATCATCCTCGAACGCCATGGAATCCGAGATCACATGAGCGACCAGATGCAGTTCGCAATTGTCGCGCGCCAGAAAATTTTCGATCAGCGCCCGGGCCAGCGCCGGGTAATCGCCCTTCAGCCCCAGCTGGTTGTCGCCGGAATAGCCGCCGTTCAACAGCAGGCCGGACAGGTTCAGCCCGACCCGCACCTTGCCGTCCGCGCGCGGCGCCGGGGCGTCGTAGGGCAGGCGGAAGGCGACGTCGGTGGCCTCCAGCACCTCGCCCCCGAAGCCGATGTCCTTGACGAAGGCCGTGGACAGCGAATCGCGGGTGCAGACCCGATGCGCGCGATTGATGACGAACAGCGCCGCGCGGCGCGCCCATCCCGCCTCGAACGGGCCCAGTGTCTGGGGGCTCAGCACCAGCGGGCGGCGCGCGGCCAGCACCGCCAGCTTGGCGGCGAGGTTCTTGGCGAAGCGCTTGGCGCCGTAGATGTCGGCGAAGCTGTCCCCGGCCCCGATATCGAGCACCAGATCGCAGGACCGCGCCACCGCGAACATGCCGTTCGGCTTCACCAGATCGCGGCTGCGCAGTTCCGCCATGTCCAGGTCCGGGCGGGTGATGTAATGCGCGCGGCGATCCTTCCAGCCGATCGCCTTGTAGCGCACCGGAACCCCGACCGCGCCCGCCACCTTGTCCAGAATCGCCAGATGCGCCGCCGTCAGCGCCCCGATTCCCAGATTGTCGGAATTGCACGAATGCCAGAGCAATCCGATGGTTACGGGCTTCGCGGGAGAGCCAATCGACATGTCAAGGCGGCCTTCAATGAATACGCGGCGAAACCGCCGCCACGCCGCCCCGACGGGCCGGTTGAGGGCCTGTCATCGGGGCGGCGCGCGCGGGCGTCCGGTTTCATGCGGCGATTCTAGCGCGCATTCAAGAAACAAATCCTTGCCGGGGCGGCGAAAATCCGCCCCTGCGTCATTTCAGGTCGTCCTCGCCCGCCAGTTCCGCGAGGATCGGGCAATCGGGGCGGTGGTCGCCATGGCAATGATCGATGAGATCGGCCAGCGTCGCGCGCAGCGATCCCAATTCGGCGATCTTGCGGTCGATCTCGGCCAGATGCGCCGAGGCGATCTTCTTCACATCCGCCGAGGCGCGCCCGGTGTCGCCATACAGGTCCAGCAGCGCGCGGCATTCCTCGATGCTGAAGCCGAGCCCGCGGGCGCGGGCCAGAAACGCCAGCCGGTGGCTGTCGCCCTGGCTGAAATCCCGGTATCCGTTGTCGCGGCGCGCCGGGTTGACCAGGCCGATCTCCTCGTAATAGCGGATGGTCTTGGGGGGCAGGCCGCTCTGCCCGGCAACGTCGGAAATGTTCATGCCGCTTCCTTTGATTCGAGCGCGGGGGAAAGCGCGGCGCGCGGCGCGGCGTCGTCACCCGCCGCCGCGTCGATGTCGCGCATGATGTCCGGGGTCCAGCGTTTCAGCAGCAGCGCGTTGGCCACCACCGACACCGAGGACAGCGCCATCGCCGCGCCGGCCACCGCCGGGTTGAGCAGCCCCGCCGCGGCGATCGGCAGGCAGACCACGTTGTAGGCGAAGGCCCAGAACAGGTTCTGGCGGATTTTCCGCGCCGTGGCGCCGGCGATGTCCAGCGCCGCCGGGATCAGAAGCAGGCGCGAGCGCATCAGCGTCACCCCCGCCGCCTCGCGCGCCGCGTCGGCGCCGCCGCCCATGGCGATGCCCACATCCGCCGCCGCCAGCGCCGGCGCGTCGTTGACGCCGTCGCCGACCATGCCGACCACGCGACCCTCGGCCACCAGCCCGGCCACGAATTCGGCCTTCTGGTCCGGCTTCACCTCGGCGGCCACGTCCTTGATGCCCACGGTGGCGGCGATGCGCGCCGCCGTGGCGCGGTTGTCGCCGGTGAGCAGCATGGTGCGCACCCCCCGCGCATTCAGCCGCCGGATCGCCTCGGGCGCGTCGTCGCGCGGCGCGTCGGCCAGCGCCGCCGCGGCGCGCACCGCGCCGTCGATGGAGATCCAGACCACGGTGCGGCCCTCTCGCTCCAGCGCCTCGGCCCGGGCGATCAGGGTCGCGGAGGGCGTGCCGGCGACGAAATCGCGCGTGCCCACCTGCACCCGGGCCCCGCCCACGATCGCCGAGATGCCGGCGCCGATCTCGGCCCGGAAATCCTCGGGGTCCCGCGTGGCGAGGCCCCGCGACTCGGCCGCCGCCGCCATGGCCCGGCCCAGCGGATGCTCGGAGCCGCGCTGCGCCGAGGCCGCGAGCGTCAGCGCCCGGGTCTCGTCGACGCCATCGCAGACCAGCGCCGCCAGTTCCGGCTTGCCGCGGGTCAGGGTGCCGGTCTTGTCGAACACGATGGTGTCGAGCGCGGCCGCGCGCTCCAGCGATTCGATGTCGCGGATCAGGATGCCGCTTCTGGCCGCGGCGCCGGTGCCCGCGACCAGCGTCACCGGCGTCGCCAGCCCCAACGCGCAGGGGCAGGCGATGACCAGCACCGAGATCGCGGCGCGGAACGCCATTTCGGCGCCGCCGCCCGCCGCCAGCCAGCCCGCGAAGGTCAGGGCGGCGATCACCAGCACCACCGGCACGAACACCGCGCTGATCCGGTCCACCTTGCGCTGCACCGGGGCCTTGCCGGTCTGGGCGTGGGCCACCAGTTCGCCGATCTTGGCCAGCGTGGTGTCGGCGCCGATTCGTTCGGCGCGGATGCGGATCAGCCCGGGGCCGTTCAGCGCCCCCGCCGTCACCCCGTCGCCCTTCACCCGGTGCACGGGCATGGATTCGCCGGTCAGCAGGCTTTCGTCCAGCTCGGTCTCGCCGCGCATGATGGTCCCGTCAACGGGCAGGCGTTCGCCGGGGCGCACCACGACCATGTCGCCCAGCGCCACCTCGGCGATGGGGCGCTCGATCTCCTCTCCGGCCACCAGCACCCGGGCGGTTTCGGGGCGCAGCGCCATCAACTCGCGCAGCGCGGCGGCGGCGGATCGCTTGGCGCGCCCCTCAAGCAGCTTGCCCAGCAGCACCAGCGCGATGATCACGGCCGAGGCCTCGAAATACAGTTGCCCGCCGGCCGCCGCGCCGCTGGCGGCGACGATCCAGAGGCTGTAGAAATACGCCGCCGAGGACCCCATCGCCACCAGCACGTCCATGTTGCCGGCGCGCGCCCGGATGGCGTGCCAGGCGCCGCGATAGAACCGCCGCCCGGCCCAGAACTGCACCGGGGTGGCAAGCGCAATCTCGGCCCAGACCGGCAGATGCATGCCCAGCCCCAGCGCCACGGAGACCATCTGCGCCACCAGCGGCGCCGCCAGAACCATCGCCAGGATCACGTCGATCAGGTCGCGTCTGGCGGCGGCCTTCGCTTCCTCCTCCTGCGGGTCGGGGCCGCCGGAGTCGCGGATCGCCGCCGCGTAGCCCGCCTCGGTCGCGGCCTGTGCGATGCGCGCCGCGTCGACCATCGCCGGCAGGTAGCGCACGCTGGCGCTGTCGATGGCCAGGTTGACATTGGCCTCCAGCACCCCGGGCAGCGCCGCCATGGCCTTTTCGGCGCGCCCGGCGCAGTTGGCGCAGGACATGCCGGCGATCGACAGATCCACCTGCGCCTCGCGCACTCCGAATCCGGTCTCGCGCACCGCGTTCACCAGCGCCTCGGGGGCGGCGTCGCCCTCCACCTCGGCGCGCTCCAGCGCCAGGTTGATCGAGGCGGCGCGCACCCCCGGCGTCGCCGCGAGCGCCTTTTCCACCCGCCCCGCGCAGCCCGCGCAGGTCATGCCGGTGACGTCAAAGGCGATGGCGCGCGGCGACGTCGCGTCCGTGGGGGTCGGGGTTCGGGCATGCGACATCGCGACTCTCCGTCTTTGCACAGCGTTCGGGGCCGCGAATCACGCGCGCGCCGAGATCGTCGCCTGAGTAACTGGTGCTTCCAGTAACTGGAGGGTCAAGCGCCGCAACGTCAAGCCGCGGCGATTTGTCGTTGAATTTCCGGGTCGCGGACGGGCGGCGCGGGGTCAGCCTCGCGCCGCGACAAGATGCGCCGCCGCCGCGCCGAGGCTGAAGAACAGCTCGCGCACCCTGCGCAGCGGCGCCGGCGCCAGCGGCGAGGCGGCCAGCGGCAGCGCCGATCCGTCGCCCAGCGCGTGGCGCGCCAGCAGCCCGCCGATCACCGTGCCAGGCCCGATGCCGCGCCCGTTGAATCCGGCGAAGGTGACGATCCCCGGCGCGATCTCGTGACAGGCGGGCAGGTGGTCGCCGGTCATCGCCACCCGCCCGGTCCAGGCGCGTTCGATGCTGACCGGTCCCAGCTGCGGAAACATCGCCGCCGTCGCGCGCAGGGCCCAGGCGCGGTGGATCGCACCGGTTGCGCCTCCGGCGTCGCCGATCGATCCCAGGATCAACCGCCCGGCCCGGTCGCGCCGCCATATGGACAGGATGGACTCGGCGCTCCACGCGCCCTCGCCGCCGGGCAGGATGCCCCGCGCGGCCTCGCCCAGCGGCGCCGTGGCCATGTGAAATATCCCGAGCGGGATCTGCGCGGCGGCGATCTCGGGCCAGCAGCCCTCGCCATAGGCGTTGAGGCCGAGGATCGCCCGATCCGCCGTCACCGCGCCCTGCGGGGTGGACAGCGTCCAGCCCTTGCCCGCCCGCACGCAGCGGCCCACCGGGCTTTGCGCGTGGATCCGGGCGCCGGCGGCGAGCGCCGCGCGCGCCAGGCCGCGGGCGTAGCCCATGGGCTGGATGGTCCCGGCCGCGGGGTCGAACAGGGCGCCGATCACGTCCTCGCCGCCCAGCCGGGCGCGGGCCTCGGCGCCGTCCAGCACCAGCGTCTGCGCGCCGTCGGCGTTGACCTGCGCGCAGCGGGTCTCGATCTTGCGCAGCCCGGCGTCGTCGCGCGCGCACCAGAGCGTGCCGTTTCGCGTGGCCTCGCAATCGATGCCATGGCGCGCGATCAGATCGAACACATGCGCCGGGGCGGTTTTCAGCGCCGCGATCAGCGGTTCCGCCGCGTCGCCGAGCCGGGCGCGGATGTCGTCAGGGTTCAGCCACAGCCCGGCATTGACCAGCCCGGAATTGCGCCCCGAGCCGCCAAAGCCGATCTCGCGCGCCTCCAGCAACGTCACCGCGGCGCCTGCGCGCGCCAGCGTCAGCGCCGCGCTCAGGCCGGTGTAGCCGCCGCCCACCACCGCCACGTCGCAGCGATGCGCGCCCCGCAGCGGCGGCGTCGCCGGCGGCGGCGGCGCGGTGGCGGTCCAGAGGCTGGCATTGTGCTCCATGATCTTTCCCGACGCCGCGGCGCTTTCTATTGACGCGCCGGTGCGGGCGTCCCTGACCTGCGGCGCAGCAAGCCGCGCAAACCCTGCTCCCGTCAAGCGCAACCGGGCCGGTCATGGCCCGCAGCCTTTCGACCTGTCGCGACCAGACGGTCGAAGCCCTGCTCTGCCGGACGAGGAGACCCGCGGCTTCTGCGCCGTCATGGAGACTCCCGGGAACGAACGCATCCGCGCGGGGCGCTAGCGGATCGCCGCCATCGGGCGCCTGGCGGCGACCGGCCTGCGCGCGCGGCGTTCGCGATGCATCACGAACAGCCCGCCAAAGACGATCAGCGCGATGCCGAAAGACGCCGGCGCGTCGGGCAGGTCGCCCCACACCAGAAACCCCCACAGCACCGCGAAGGGCAGCGCCAGGTATTCGAACGGCGCCACCGCCGTCGCCGGGGCGATGCGGTAGGCCTGCGAGATCGCATAGGCGCCCAGCGCCACCAGACAGCCCGAGGCGGCGAAGAACCCGAGATCGACCAGGCTGGGCCGCACCCAGGCGCGCACCAGGAATTCCACATTGGCGCCGCCGCCCCCCGACAGGCGGCCATCGCCGATGCTCAGCCCGACGACGGCGCTGGCCGCCAGCAGCGTCAACTGCACGTAGAACGACATCGCCCCCGCGCCCTCGGTCACGCCCAGCGGCCGGGTCAGCAGCTGCGTCAGCGCGTAGGCCAGCGCCGCCAGCGCCGGCAGCAGCGCGATCCAGTCGAAATCCCCGCCCGCGGGCCGCACGATCAGCATCACCCCGGCAAATCCGACGCCCACCGCCAGCCAGCGCGGCCAGCCGACCCTTTCGCCGAGCATGGGCACGGACAGCACGGTGATGATCAGCGGCGCGATGAAGAAGATCGCCATGGTTTCGGCCAGGGCCATGCTCGCCAGCGCCGCGAAATAGGCGGTGTTGGCGACCACGATCAACAGCCCGCGCAGCAGATGCATCAGCGGGCGGCGGGTTTTCAGGTGCAGGCCGCCGGTTTCAAGCCGGATGAACAGCAGCGTCAGGACCAGCCCGAAGCCCGTGCGATACAGCACCACCTCATGCAGCGGATAGTCGCCGCTCAGCCATTTGATCACCACGTCCTGGATGGAAAACGCGATCACCCCGAGAACCGCCCAGAGGATGCCGCGCCCGGCGCCGTCAACCGCGGCGACGGCAGGGCCGGCAGGGCCGGCGGCGGTCAAGCGGGGGGTCCGGGGCGTGGCGATGCGGGCAATTCGGGCTCCCTTGTCTCGGCGATGTCAACGATGTCGGCGGCAGCGTCGAGAATGCCGCGGCGCGCGCGGCGGGTCGCTCCCGAAACCGACATGCGGTCGCAAACGCCGGGTTCCGGCGCGGGCGGCCAGCGGCTCAGCCCGGCGGCGGGGCCCGAACCGAGGCCCGGGCGAAGCGCCAGGTCAGCGCCAGCGCCGCGAAGGCCAGCCCCGTGGCCAGCCCGATCCACACCCCGAGCCCGTCGAGCCCCCCGGGAAAGCCCAGCAAATAGCCCACCGGCAGCCCCACCGCCCAGTAGCCCACCACCGCGATCACCATGGGCGCATCGGTGTCGTTCATGCCGCGCAGCGCCGCGGCGGCGGCGACCTGCATGCCGTCGACCAGCTGGAACAGCGCGGCGATGCCCAGATAGCTCGCCGCCAGCGCGATCGCTCCGGCATTGGCGGGGTCGGCGGGGTCGAGGAACATGTGGATCAGCGGGTAGGGGGTCAGCCAGAACGCCATGGCGGTCAGGCACATGGCCCCGGTGGCCATGGCGATCGACACCCAGCCGGCGCGCGCCGCCGCCGCCCGGTCGCGCCGCCCATGGGCGAGCCCGACGCGGATGGTGGTGGCGTGGCTCAACCCCAGCGGGACCATGAAGGCCACCGCCGCCAGCTGCGAGGCGATGGCATGGGCGGCCAGCGCCTCGGCGCCCAGCCAGCCGATCAGCGCCGCCGCGCCCGCGAACAGCGCCGATTCCGAAGCCATGGCCGCGCCGATCGGCGCGCCCAGCCGCAGGATCCGCCAGAAACGCGGCCAGTCGGGTTTCCAGAACCGCACCAGAATCGCAAAGCGCTTGTATTTGCGATGGGTGACGATGTAGCCCAGCAGCAGCAGGAACATCGCCAGATGCACGAATGTCGTGCTGATCCCGGCGCCGCGCAGCTCCAGCCTCGGCAGGCCGAAATTGCCGAACATCAGCGCGTAGTTGCCCAGCGCGTTGACGAAGATGCCGATCACCGAGATCGCCAGCACCACCCGCGTCTTCCCCTGCGCCGACACGAAGCCGCGCAGCGCCACCGCCATGAAGGCGGGGATGAAGAACCAGGCGGCGAAATCCAGGTAGCGCGCCGCCAGCCGCGACAGTCCGGGATCCTGCCCGAACAGCGCGAACAGCGGCGTCGAATTGGTGAGCGCAATCACCATGATCGCGGACAGGGCCAGCCCCACCCACAGCCCCTGCCGCGTCGATCGGCGCACCGAACGATACGCCCGCGCCCCGATCGCCTGCGCGATCAGCGGCGCCGATGCGGTGGTGACGCCGACCCCGAACATCAGCAACGGGTGCAGCATGGCCGAGGCCAGCGTGCCCGCCGCCAGATAGTCGGCCCCGAGCCAGCCCATCATCACCACGTCGGTGGCGTTGATCGCGATGGTGGCGAGCTGCGCCATCACCAGCGGCCAGGCCAGCCGCGCCGTGGCGATCGCCTCGGCGCCCCAGCCGTGAAAGGCGCCGCGCGAGTCGGTCTCGCCGTGGGGCATTGCGGGGCTCCTTTGCGGGGCGGCGGCCAGGCGGGCGGGGCGGCGTCCGGCGCAGGGACGACGGGTTCGGCGGGGCTCGGAACGATGGCGCAGGGGGCCGGACCGCGGACGCAACGCGGCGCGGGCCGCCCGGACAGCGGTAATGCCGGGCGCGGCGTCGCGCAATCGCCCCCCGCAACGGAGGCCGCAATCGTGACGCCATGCGGCCACGGCGCCACGGCGCGTTTCGTTTTGACGCAATTTTAAGGCGACGCAGCCCCGGCTCATATGTGAAGCTGCTTGGGAAAACAGTAAACCGGCGCCGGAAAATCGCGCAGCCGTGACCAAAGCGTTAGTGGATTCAGCGTAACAGAAAACCGGCGCGTTCGCATGGACGCGGGACGAATCACGGGCCAAGCCCCTGAATGGACAAGATATCGAAGGCAAGACCAGACCCCGGCCGACGGCAAGCCGGCCACCGCAGACCCGGCGCGATCCCGGGCCCCGATCCTGAACGGCGTGGCGCATGACCAGCATTGACGAAACCAAGGCGAATCTGCGGATCCTCCAGGAATTGCACGAGGGCGCGCCCGGCCGTTTCTTCGCCACCCTGATCGTGGCGCTGGTGGTCTACAAGACCGCCGGCGCGCAGATGCTGCTGGCCTGGAGCATCGCCATCGCGCTCAACGAGGGCATCGAGCTGATCGTCTACCAGCGCGCCTGCGTCAATCGCGAACCGCCCGCGCGCTGGCAGCACATGATGGAGGCGAACTTCATCTGGGGCGGGCTGTCCTTCGGGGCGGCGAGCCTTTTCATCTGGATCTACGGCAGCATCTTCGACCTGATCTTCGCCTTCCTGATCCTCATCGGCAGCTTGCTGCACACCATCGTCTATTTCGCCCATTCGCGCCGGCTGATGACCATGATGGGGGCCCCGGCGGCCGCCTACATGGCGCTGATGCCGGCGGTGATCCTGTATCGGGAACGGGCGCAGATCGATCTGCTGGACGCGGCGCCGATGATCCTCGGCGTGGCCATGTTCCTGTTCTACTTCATCATCGCGGCGCTGGAAAACAGTCGCGCCACGCGCCAGCTGCACGCGGCGCTGCGCGCCTCGCGCCGGGCGCGCACCGAGGCGGAAAGCGCCAACGCCACCAAGTCGATCTTCCTCGCCAACACCAGCCACGAAATCCGCACCCCGCTGAACGGGGTGATGGGCATGGCCCAGGCGCTGGCGCGCAGCGAACTCACCGCCGAACAGCGCCAGCAGGTGGACGCGATCCTCAGCTCGGGCGCGGTGCTGACCGGCGTGCTCAACGACGTGCTCGACCTGTCCAAGATCGAGGCCGGGCGCATGGAAATCGCCCGCGTGCCCACCGATCTGCGCCGGCTGCTGGACACCCAGCGCCCCATGTGGGCGGCGCAGGCCGAGGAAAAAGGCCTGGAATTCTCCATGCAGGTGGCGCCGGACGTGCCCACGCGCATGATGCTCGATCCGATCCGCCTGCGCCAGTGCATCGGCAACCTGGTCTCCAACGCGCTGAAATTCACCGAGAACGGCGAAGTCGTGGTCTCGGTGTCGGCGCGCGAGGGGCCGGACGGCGAAAACATCCTGGTGTTCGAGGTCTCGGACACCGGCATCGGCATCAACACCGATCAGCTCGACGCCATCTTCACGCCCTTCACCCAGGCTGATTCCTCGATCAACCGCCGCTACGGCGGCACCGGGCTGGGCCTGTCGGTGACCCGTCAGATCGCGCGGCTGTCGGGCGGCGACGTGAAGGCGCGCCGCCGCGCCACCGGCGGCGCCTGCTTCACCCTGACCATGGAGGCCGAGGCCCTGGCCCCGAGCCCCGCGGACACCGCCCATGGCGGCGCCATCAACGACCGCGAACTGAAGGACATCGACAGCCGCCTGCGGGTGCTGGTCGTGGATGACACCGCCACCAACCGGATGCTGATCCGCATGCTGCTCAAGGGGTTCACCGCGCGGGTGGTCGACGCCGAAAACGGCCTCGTGGCGCTGCAGAAGCTGGAGGAGGAGCCCTTCGATCTGGTGCTGCTCGACATCCACATGCCGGTGATGAACGGGCGCGAGACCCTGCGCTGCATCCGCGCCTCGGACCGGCCCTGGGCCAATGTGCGCATCATCGCGCTCACCGCCGACGCCATGGAGGGCGACCGCGACCGCTATCTGGCCATGGGCATGGACGGCTACGCCACCAAGCCCATCGATCAGCGCGCGCTGGCCACCGAAATCTACAACGCCACGCAGAATCTCGACCTGTCGCCGGCCTCGCGCCTGCAGGCGGTCTGACCCGGCGCCCGGCGCGGCATGATCAACCCCGCGCGCCTGATCCCGCGGCCGTTCCGGAAATCGAACCGCGCGCCCTTCGCGGCGCTCAACGCCGATCCGGCGATCATGCGCTGGTTTCCCGCGCCGCGGGACCGGGCGGAAAGGGACGCGCATGCGGACCGGCTGACCGCGCGGCCGGCGCTCCATAGGCTGTCATGGGCGGCGTGACCGGCCGCCCGGAATTGAGCGCCCCGTTGCGGCGCCCGTTGCGCCCCTGCGCGGATCGGGGGACACTGCCGCATACTGGGAGACGCATGATGAGCCGAGACACGGGCGCCGACGCCTACACCCTGATCCTTGACGCCATAGACCGCGGCGACTACCCGCCCGGCGGCCGGCTTGTGGAAACCGAGCTGGCGGAGCGCTTCAACGTTTCGCGCACCCCGATCCGCGAGGCGCTGGGCCGGCTCGACAGCCAGGGCGTCGTCACCCATGACGGGCGGCGCGGGCTGGTGGTGGCCTCGCTGGACCACGACCAGCTTGGCGAGCTCTACGAGGTGCGCGCGGTGGTCGAGGGCCTGGCGGCGCGGCTGGCGGCGCGCCACGCGGCGCCCGAGGAAATGCAGGTCCTGCGCGCGCTGGTCGAGGAAAGCCGCGCCTGCGCCGATGACGTGACGGCGCTGCGCGACAACAATCGCCGCTTCCACCGGCAACTGCACCGGGCCTCGCACAATCGCTACCTGAATTCGATGCTCGAAGGCATGCGGCGCTCCATGGCGCTGCTCACCGGCGCCTCGCTGGCCGATCCGGCGCGGGGCGCGGCGACGGTGGCCGAACATGACGCCATCGCGCGCGCGGTGGAGGCGCGCGACGAGGCAGGCGCCGAAGCCGCGGCCTGCCGGCATATCTCCAACGCCTATTCGACGCGGCTCAAGCTGGAGGCGGCGCGTTGACCTTCGGCCATTGGTCGCCGAGTCAGACATCCTCCGGAAAATGCTTCATGGTCAGGCGGATGGCGTTCGGCGCCGCCTGACCCAGCCCGCAGATCGAGGCGTCGGCCATGGCCTCGCACAGGTCTTCCAGCAAGCCGCGATCCCAGCGATCCGCCTGCATCAGCTTCACCGCCTTTTCGCAACCCACCCGGCACGGGCTGCACTGGCCGCAGCTTTCATCCTCGAAGAAGCGCAGCATGTTGAGCGCCGCGTCCCGCACCCGGTCCTGATCCGACAGCACCACCACCGCCGCCGAGCCGATGAAGCTGCCATGAGGCTGCAGCGTGTCGAAATCCAGCGGGATGTCGTTCATCGAGGCCGGCAGCAGCCCCGAGGACGGCCCGCCCGGCTGATAGGCGGCGAACGCGTGACCGTCCAGCATGCCGCCCGCCGCCTCGATCACGTCGGCGATGGTCGATCCCGCCGCCAGCAGATGCACGCCCGGCCGCTTCACCCGCCCCGACACCGAATAGCTGCGCAGGCCGCGGCGGCCGTTCGTTTCCGTCGCGTTCAGAACCGCGGGCCCTTCGCGACAGATGCGCGCCACCCAGTGCAGGGTTTCCACGTTGTGCACCAGCGTCGGGCGGCCCCACAGCCCCACCTGCGCCACATAGGGCGGGCGGTGGCGCGGCAGGCCGCGCTTGCCCTCGATGCTTTCCAGCATGGCGCTTTCCTCGCCGCAGATATAGGCGCCGGCGCCGCGCCGCAGGTCGATGAAACCCGGCGCGGCGAGGCCCGCCGCCTCAAGCGCCGCGATTTCCCGGCGCAGGATTTCCAGCACCGCGGGGTATTCGTCGCGCATGTAGATGAAGCAGGTTTCCGCCTCGACCGCCCAGGCGGCGATCAGCATGCCTTCGAGGAAAAGATGCGGCGTGCGCTCAAGCCAGAAGCGGTCCTTGAAGGTGCCCGGCTCGCCCTCGTCGCCATTGACCGCAAGATAGCGCGGCCCGTCTTCGGACCGCACGAAGGACCATTTTCGCCCCGACGGAAAACCGGCGCCGCCGAGCCCGCGCAGGCCGGACTCCAGCAGCGCATCCTGCACCTGTTCGGGGGTGCGGGCGCCGCCGCGCAGCGCCGCGAGCTGGTCATAGCCGCCCGCCGCGCGATAGGCGTCGAGCGCCTCGTAATCCGGCAGATGGGCGTGAAAATCCCGCGCCGCGATGGCGGCGGCGACCTTTTCCGGCGTCGCGCGGTCGATGTGGTTGTGGCCGATCTCCAGCACCGGCGCGGTGTCGCAGCGGCCCATGCACGGGGCGCGCAGCACCCGCGCCTCAGCCGGGTCCAGCCCGGATTCGAGCGCCGATTTCAGCGCCTGCGCGCCGGCCATCTCGCAGCTCAGGCTGTCGCAGACCCGGATGGTGAGCGCCGGGGGCGGGGCCTCGTCCTCCTTCACCAGGTCGAAATGCGCGTAGAAGCTGGCGACCTCGTAGATTTCCGCCTGGGCAAGGCTCATCTCCTCGGCCAGCGCGCGCAGATGCGCCGCCGACAGATGCCCGAAGCGGTCCTGGATCAGATGCAGATGCTCGATCAGCAGATCCCGGCGGCGCGGGCGGTCGCCGAGCAGCGCGCGCACCTCCGCCAGCGCCGCATCGTCGAACTGGCGCCCCTTGGGCGTGCGACGCCCCTTGCCGCGCCCCGATTTCCATACGCCCTTGCGTTCGTCCAGCGCCATGATCCGTCTCCGTCGCCCTGTTTCCCGGCCCATTGCGCGCAGACTAGACCCGAACCGGCGATGACAATAGCCGAATTCCGACGCCCAGTTGCATGGGCTGGACATGATTGCGGCCAAAGCGACGCGAAACCGGACTCCGCTTGACGCGCGCGCGCCGGGCGGGCCTGATCAGGCTAGGCCGCCGCGGCGCTTGGCGGTTTGCGCACCAGGTTGGAGGACCGGATTTGTCGACCCAGCTCAGCAGGTTCCTTGGCGCGGCGATCATCGGCTTCGCGCTTGTCGCAGGGTTGGGCGCGGGGGTTGGGGCGCAGGCCGCCAGCCGGACGCCGCCGGATCTGCGCGTGCTGCTGAGCGAGGGCGAGGACATCGAGCTGCGCGAATGGCGCGCGCTGACCCGGGGCCGCACTGTCTGGTATTATGACGAATCCGGCCTGTTCGGGCGCGAACGCTATTTCGCCGATGTCGATGTCGTTACCTTCCAGCTGCCCGGCGGCCAATGCCTTGAAGCGCGCTGGGAACGCAAGGGACAGCTCTACTGCTTTGATTTTGGCGAAGGGGCGCCGCATTGTTTCCGCCACATGCGCCTCGACGGCGAAATCTGGGTGGTGGGCGTCAACGGCGCGGTGCAGCGGGTCGGGGCCATCGACGACAGCCCGCTTGCCTGCGGTCCGGCGCAGACGAGCTGAGCCCCGGCGGTCTCGGCGGGCCCGGTGCGATCGCGGCTCAGTCGAGCGCCCGCCAACCGATGTCGCCGCGATGGACCCCGCCCGGCCAGTCGATCTTCGCGATCGCCGCGTAGGCCCGCGCCCGGGCCTGGGCCAGCGAGGCGCCGCGCGCGGTGACGTTCAGCACCCGTCCGCCATTGGACAGCACCTTGTCGCCATCGGCCCGGGTTCCGGCGTGGAACACCTCCACATCCGGGTCGGCGGCGGCCGCGGCCAGCCCGCCGATCGCCTCGCCCCTGGCATGGGCGCCCGGGTAGCCCTTCGCCGCCAGCACCACGGAAATGGCGGCGTCGTCGCGCCAGTCGAGCGCGATATCCGACAGCCCGCCGGTCGCGCAGGCGATCAGCGCCGGCAGCAGGTCGCTTTGCAGCCGCATCAGCATCGCCTGGCATTCCGGGTCGCCGAACCGCACGTTGTATTCCACCAGCCGCAGCTGTTTCGCGCGCGGCGCGTCGCGGTCGATCATCAGCCCGGCGAACAGCACCCCGGCGAAGGGCGCGCCGCGCCTGGCCATCTCGGCGATGGTGGGGCGGATGATCTCGTCCAGCGCGCGGCGCTGCATGTCGGCGTCCATGGCCGGGGTCGGGGAAAAGGCCCCCATGCCGCCGGTGTTGGGGCCCTTGTCGCCGTCGAAGGCGCGCTTGTGGTCCTGCGCGGCGGCCAGCGGCAGCACCGTCTCGCCATCGGCGAGGACGAAGAAGCTGGCCTCCTCGCCCTGCATGAATTCCTCGATCACCACCGCCGCGCCCGCCGCGCCATAGGCGCCGGCGAACATGTCGTCGACGGCGTCGAGCGCCTGCGCCTCGGTTTCGGCCACCACCACGCCCTTGCCCGCGGCCAGCCCGTCGGCCTTGACCACCACCGGCGCGCCGGTCTTGCGGATATGGGCGCGCGCGGGGGCGGCGGCGTCAAAGCGCGCCCAGCCGGCGGTCGGCGCGCCGCAGGCGTCGCAGATGCGTTTGGCGAAGGTTTTCGACGCTTCCAGCGCGGCGGCGGCGCGCGACGGGCCGAACACCTGGAAACCCGCGTCGCGCAGCGCGTCCGAGACCCCGGCGGCCAGCGGCGCTTCCGGCCCGACGATGACGAAATCCACCGCTTCGGCCTTGCAGAACGCGGTGACGGCGGCGGGGTCAACGATGTCGAGCGCCCGGCATTCGGCCAGCGCCGCGATGCCGGCGTTGCCCGGCGCGCAGATCAGCCGATCGCAGAGCGGGCTTTTGGCGATCGCCCAGGCCAGCGCGTGCTCGCGCCCGCCGCCGCCGAGAATGAGGATGTCCATCTGCGCCTCCGGTTTGCCTTCCGGGCCGCTTGTAATGCGCGCCCCGGAGGCCGTCCAGCCATGCGCCGCAAGATCCGGGTGGCGGATCGCCGCCTGCGGCGTCAGGGTCTGCGCGACGCAACGACGGAGACCCCCATGACCGCACTGAACTGGATCGCCATGCCCACCGCCGAGGTCGAGGCCCTGCGCGCCGGCGCCCCCGACGCCTATGGCCATGCGGCGGAGCGCGCGGTGTCCGACGGCGCCGGCAAACCCTGCCGCCATTGTCTGGCCGATGTGCCCGCGGGCGCCGGGATGCTCATCCTCGCCCACCGGCCGTTTGCCCAAACCGGGCCCTATGCCGAGACCGGCCCGATTTTCCTGTGCGCCGAGGCCTGCGCGCGCCACGCGGGCGCGACCCCGCCCGCGCGCTTCGCCAACGCCGGCGCGGTGCTGGTGAAGGGGTATCTCGGCACTGACCGGATCCACTACGGCACGGGACGCATCGTGCCGGGCCCCGACATGGCCGAGGCCTGCGCGCGGATCCTCGACGATCCGCTGACGGCCTATGTCCATGTCCGCTCGTCGACCAACAACTGCTATCTGTTCCGGGTCGAGCGCGCCGCCCCATGACCGCGCGCCCCATGACCGCGCCCCCGGCGGCGCGGCTTCAGCGACGAAAAATGCGCCACAGCACGGTGACGGCAATGAACAGCCACAGGGCCTCGATGACGATGGCCCCGGGATTGGGTCGGAAATACAGCGAAAACAGCAGCAGGATCGACCCCACCGCGTTCGCGCCCTGATAGCGCAGGCCGTCGGGCGCCGTCTTGCCCGCCGACACCGCCCAATAGGCGGCGCATATCATCAGCGAGCCGACCACGCCCACGCCGTCCGCGAGCGTGAAATCGGCCCACATGCGCTACAGCGACGCGTCGAGCGCGGCGACGATGGCGTCGCCCATGCCCGCGGTGGACACCGAGCGCCCGCCCTCCACCTGCCCCAGATCGGCAGTGCGCACGCCGTCCGCCAGCACCTGCTCCACGGCCTTTTCAAGCCGCGCCGCCTCGTCGCCCCGGTCGTAGGAATAGCGCAGCGCCATGGCAAAGCTGAGGATGCAGGCGATGGGGTTGGCCTTGCCCTGCCCGGCGATGTCGGGGGCCGAGCCGTGCACCGGCTCATACATCGCCCTGGGCCGTCCGTTGGCCATGGGCGCGCCGAGCGACGCCGAGGGCAGCATCCCGAGGCTGCCGGTCAGCATCGCCGCGCAGTCGCTGAGAATGTCGCCGAACAGGTTGTCGGTGACGATCACGTCGAACTGCTTGGGCCAGCGCACCAGCTGCATGGCGCCGTTGTCGGCGTACATGTGCGACAGCGCCACATCGGGATATTCGTTCTGATGCACCCAGGTGACCTCCTCGCGCCAGAGGATGCCGCTTTCCATCACGTTGGCCTTTTCCATCGAACACAGCCTGTTGTCGCGCTTGCGCGCCAGTTCGAAGGCGGCGCGCGCCACCCGGCGGATTTCCGCCGTGGTGTAGCGCTGGGTGTTGACGCCGACGCGGTCGTCGCCGGACCCGGTGATGCCGCGCGGCTCGCCGAAATACACGCCCGAGGTCAGTTCGCGCACGATCATGATGTCGAGGCCCGACACGACCTCCCTTTTCAGCGAGGAAAAATCCGCCAGCGCGTCAAAGCACTGCGCCGGGCGCAGATTGGCGAACAGGTCCATTTCCTTGCGCAGCCGCAGCAGCCCGCGCTCGGGCTTCACCGAGAAATCAAGATCGTCGTATTTCGGCCCGCCCACCGCGCCCAGCAGCACCGCGTCAACCGCTTGCGCCTTGGCCATGGTGTCGTCATGCAGCGGCGTGCCGTGGGCGTCATAGGCGCAGCCGCCGACCAGATCCTCGCTCACGTCGATGGTGAAATCGCGCTTGGCCGCGCACCAGTCGATGATCTTGCGCACTTCGGCCATCACCTCGGGGCCGATGCCGTCGCCGGGCAGGATCAGGAGAGAAGGATTGGTCATCGCGCGCGTCCTCTTGGCCAACTGGTTTTCTTTGGTGTCATTGGCCGATAGCGAGCCAGTCCGGCAAGGTCAAGCCCGCGGCGCGCGGGCCGCGCCGCAGGCCGCAGCCTGGGCCAGGCTCTGCGCCAAAGGCCCTGCGCCCGACCTTGGGTCAGTCCGCGGGTTCAGTCCGCGGGTGCGGCGTCCGGGCCGTCGAGCGTGACGGTCACCGTCTCGCAGATCTCGAAGGAAGGGTTCCAGCCCACCGCGCCCGGCGGGTAATTCTTTTCGCGCAGCCAGCCGGCATCCCAGCGCAGGCAGACCTGCAGGCGCGTCGGCGCGTCCTCGGTCGGGCGGATCAGATGCGACGGAAACCCCATGCCCAGCCGCGCGACATGGCTTTGCCCGGGCGCCAGCGTCGCGACCGCGCCGTCATCGGGGGGCGGCGGCACGTGGTTGTCGACCAGCGGCGCCGGGTTGTCCGCCACGCGGTAGACCAGCACCATCCCGGCCTCGATCTCGGCCAGCGGCGCGGCGATCGGCGCGCCGGTTTCATTGGCGAAGGTCAGGGTGAGCATCGCTTCGAGCGGCGCGTAATCCGGGCTCTCCGGGTCCGCCTGCGCTCTGGTCAGGGTCGCGGGCGCCTGCAGTCGCAGCGTCATTCCGTTGATCATGGTTTCGGCCATCGCCGTTTCTCCTGCTGTGGCGCCCCAGGCCATGCCCGTCGCGAAGCCAAGCGCCGTCAGACGATTTCGCATGTCACGTTGCGCCCGGATTCCGCCCTCAGCAGCGCCTGCGCCTCGATCTCGGCGAAATACAGGAACCGTTTCCTGACGGTGGTGTTGCCGCGGGTCTTCATGATCGAGGCGGAAGGTTCCAGCGTGATCGTCTCGGTGGTGCCGTCGGCGCGCTTGTAGTCGATGGTCGCCGCGGTGACGCCGCTGTAGAAATATTCGTCGGCGGGCGCGAAGGTGTGCCCGAATTCGTGCTTGATCGTCCAGGCGTCGTCGGCGAGATCGGCGTCGTGATCCAGGTTGACGTTCGGCGTCGCAACGCCGGAGCGCACCGGCGTCTTGGAGATGTTGACCACGTAATGCTCCGTCGCAGTCGTGTCATCGGGGTTCCATAGCACCCGAAACCGCACGGGCAGGGTTTTTTCGCCGCAAATCGGGTCGATGATCTTCATGTCGTGCTTGTTGGACCAGGCGCCCGGCGCCGCGCTCGACACCGCGGTCTTGACGGCGGCGGTCATGGCGGCGGTCAGCGCGGAATCCAGCGTGCCCAGCTTGAACACGAGCGTGATGGTGATGGAGCCGGAGGCGAGATTGGCGTCGAGCCGCCATTTCTTGGTTCGCGCCGAGGACTGGGACGAGGTCAGCCAGTTGGAGGTGGATTTGCTGATCTCCGTGGAGTGATCCTCGCTCCAATACGGGCAATGCGGGCATTCTTCCGTGTCGCTGTCGCAATCGGCGTGGTCGCCGGGGCCGCCATTGGGCGGAGACGGATCGTTGTTGGGCGCCATCGCATCAATCCTTTGTCGAATTCATCACTGGGCCGCGAACAATCTGGCGGCCTCGGCGGCGTAGAGGCGCAGCGCCTTCAGCGTGTCGTCGACGCGCTGCGCCTCGGGCGCCGCGCCGGTCAGCCGCGCGGCGATCCACGGATACAGCGGGTCGTCCAGAACCCCGGCGCCGAAACAGATGCAGATCGCGGCGCAGAGCGTGCGCCCCTCGGGGCTGCGCAGATCCGCCGCGGCGGCGGTCTCGGCGGCGGCGGCGAGCGCGTCGCGCAGGGGGGCCTCGCCGGCGTAGTCCAGCCGTTCCGGCCAGACGGCCGCCAGCGTCCCCAGCACATGCCGGTCCACGTCGCCGGCCGGTTTCAGGGGCCGCTCCATCACCCCGCGCACCGCGCGCAACAAGATGGCGCGGTCGGCCCCAAGGCAGGCCTTCACATAGGCGGCGCTGTTCTCGTGCAGGTGCTGCGCGAAGGGCATGGGCAGGGTTTCGGGGTCGTCCCCGGGCCAGATCGGGCGGTGCTGCGGGTCGGTGTCGAACCGGTGGCCCAGCGTGCAGCCAAGTTCCAGCCACAGCCGCACCGGGCCGCGCTGGCGCAGCCCGATCGCCATGGCGCGCGCCACCCCGTCCTCGACGAAGGCGTCGGCGCCAGCATCCCCGGCCGCGGCGCACAGCTCCGGCGCGAAGCCCCGCACATGGGCCTGCATCCTGGCGACGAAAGTCTGCAAGGCGCTCTTTCGCAGCGCATCGCGTTGGTCGTCCTTAATGACGAGCATCGGTCATCTCTCCAATCAATCGCCCTTGAGTTTACGCGAAACCGGGTTTTCTGTCCAATCAGGGGTCGAGGCCGCCTGCGCAAGCAGCCGCGCGCGCAGCCGCGTCGCCAGATGATCGAAGGCGACCCGCACCCGTCGCGATCCGCGCAGATCGCCATGCGCCGCCAGCCAGACCGGCAGCGTCGGCAGCGCCAGATGCGGCAGGATGCGCGCGACCAGCGGCTCCGCGTCGCCGACCAGGCGCTGGGTGATCCCGATCCCGGCCCCGGCGCGCACCGCGTGCCAGTAGGCCACCTGATCATCGCAGCGCAGCCGGAAGAAATCGCGACCCACCGGCATGCCGGCCTCGGCGAACCCGCGCAGCATCAGGTCCGAGCGATCATAGCCGACGAAGCGATGCGCGGCGAGGTCGGCGACGTTTTCCGGCGCGGCGCGGCCGGCCAGATAGGCGCGGGCGGCGTAAAGCCCGAGCCGGAAATCCCCGAGATGCCGCGCGATCACGTCCGGTTGGCGCGGGCGATACATGCGCACCGCGATGTCGGCCTCGCGCAGCAGCAGATTGCCGGTTTCGTCCGAGGCCGCCAGCTCGATCTCCAGCCCCGGTTCGGCGTCCATCAGATCGGCGAGGATCGGCGGCAGCTGAAAGGTGGCGACCATCTGGCTGGCGGTGATGCGCACCACGCCCTCCACCGCCTCGGCCCGCCCGGCGGCGACAAGCGCCAGGCGCGCCGCGGATTTCTCCATCGCCGCCGCGTGCTCCAGCAGGTCGGCCCCGGCCTCGGTCAGCCGGGCGCCGCCGGGGCCGCGCGCGAACAGCGTCACGCCAAGCCGTGATTCCAGCGCCGCGATGCGCCGCGACAGCGTCGGCTGGCTGGTCTGCGCGGCGCGCGCGGCGGCGGACAGGGATCCGGCCTTGGCCACTGCGAGAAAGGCGCGCAGGTCGTTCCAGTCGGGCGTCTCTCTATTCATTATTGAATGGTCTCTATTTGATATCGACTGTTTTGCATCCATTTTGGAATATCATATGCAATGGCGACCACCCCGGAAACCCGCTTTCTGAAGGACCCCGCCATGACGCTTCCCCCTGACGCCGCGCCCGGAACCGTGCTGATCCTCGGCGCCAACGGCCGATTCGGCCGCCACGCCGTCACCGCCTTTCGCCATGGCGGCTGGCGGGTGCGCGCCCTGCTGCGCCCGGGCCGCGCCGCGCCCGACGGCGTCAAGGCGGTCTTCGCCGACGCCGCCGACACGCGGGCCCTGACCGCCGCCGCCCGGGGCGCCGAGGTGATCGTCAACGCGCTGAACCCGCCCTATCCGGACTGGGCCGAGGCCGTGCCCCGCCTCGTCGTCAGCGTCATCGCCGCGGCGAAGGCCTGCGGCGCGACCGTGCTGATCCCGGGCAATGTCTACAATTACGGGCGCGAGCTGCCGGCGCTGGTCCGCGAACCGGCGCCCGATCACGGCGACCATCCAAAGGCGCGCATCCGCTGCGACATGGAGGCGGCCTATCGCGCCGCCGCCGCCGAGGGCGTGCGGACGATCATCCTGCGCGGCGGCGATTTTCTCGATGATCGCGACAGCGGCGGCTGGTTCGATCACTACATCGCGGCGGGGATCGGCAAGGGCAGGGCGCGATATCCCGGCCCGCTCGACCGGATCCACGCCTGGGCCTACCTGCCCGACATGACCCGCGCGGCGGAGCTGCTGGCGCGCCGCCGCGCCGATCTGCCCGCCTTCGCGACGCTGGGATTCGGCGGCCATGCGCTGACCGGGGCCGAGCTGATCGCCGCCATGGGCCGCGCGGCGGGGCGCGATCTGCGCCCCGGATCTTTCCCGTGGCCGGCCCTGCGCATCGCCGCCCCGTTCTCGCCGATGATCCGCGAGGTTCTGGCCATGCGCTACCTGTGGAACCGCCCGCATCGCATCGACGGCGCGCCTCTCGCCCGCCTGCTGACGGATTTTCATCCGACGCCGACCGACCAGGCGATCCGCCGCTGTCTGGAGGGGGCGGGGCGGATCGGGGTCCGCGCCGCCATGCCGGCGCCGCGATCGACCCCGGCGCCGTCCCGGGCCTGACACGGGACCGCCTCGCCTCAGGCGGCGCGCCCGAAAACCGGAAAGCCCCGGAAAGCCCCGGAAAGACCCCGGATCAGGCGGCGGCGCGGCAGGTGCGGAAAATCAGCGCAGATCGACCCAGACCAGCCGGTGGTCCGAACTCGCGGGGCGGCGTCCGCCCTTGACCAGCCGCGCCAGCGGATCGTCCGGCGCCGGCCAGAACACCCCGGCGCCGGTCACCTGCCAGTCGGCCGAGGGCAGGGTGAAATCCACCCGCAGATTGCCCGGCCCGCCCTTGTCGCGCCAATCCGCGGTGTCGCGCGCCGGGTCGCCCTTGTGGCGGGCGTTGGCCCCGCCCTGCGCCGCCGCCGCCGCCGCGCCGCCGGCGCTGGTCGCGCCGGGATCCTGCACCCGGGGCGAGGCCAGCAAGGCGCGCAGCGCGCCGGTCCGCCCGTCGCCGTCGACGGGGTCGGCGTTGAGATCGCCGAGAATGACAAAGCGCGCCGCCGGGTCCAGCCCGCCCGGGCGCCCCTGGTCGTCGCGCATCCAGTCGGCGCCGCGCACGTAGTCGGCCCAGAACCGGATCTCGTCGTGGTTGCGCCGGCCGTTGCGATCCTCGGGCCCGTCGAAGACCGGCGGCGTCGGGTGGCTGGCCAGCACGTGCAGCACCCGCCCGTCGGGCAGCGTCACCGGCAGGTCCCAGTGGGATTTCGACGACAGGCGCAGCGCGTCCGCCGCCGCCCCGTAATGATCGCGCGGCAGCAGGTTGTCGGGCATCTCCGCCCAGCGCAGCGTCTGGAAACTGCGCGCCGCGGCGGCGTCGACGGGATAGCGGCTCAGCAGCGCCATGGCGTATTGGCCGGGAAAGGCGCCCCAGCCAAAGGCGTCGCCCGGCCCCGCCGCCTTGCCGTCGCCGTCAAGGTCAAGCCCGCTGGGCAGCCCGGTGTTGACCGGCCCGCGCCACAGATGCGGGTAGTCGACGCCCTCCGCGCCGCCCTGCCCCTCGCGCAGCAGATCGGCGAGGGCGGCGAGCGCCAGCCCTTCGGGATCGCCGTCAAGCTCGTTGATCAGCAGGATGTCGGGGCGCACCCGCTGGATGATCTCCGCCACCGCCAGCACCTGCCCCTGTTTCTTCTGCGCCAGCGCCTTCCAGATCAGCCCCGCGCCCTTGCGGCTGAGCGAGGCGTTGAAGGTGGCGACCCGGATCGATCCGGGCGCCGGGGCGGGTGGTTCGGCCTGCGCCGGGGGGCCGAGAAGGATGGCGACGGCGAGACCCGCCGCCGCCGCCAGGCGAAGCGCCGCGCAGCGGCGCCCCCCCATGACGAAACGCCTATTCCCGGGCAAGACGCACCAGCCGGGCGATCTTCAGGTTCATCGCGCCGCGCAGGATCAACAGCGCCGGCGCCACCCCCCAGATGGTCGAGAACCAGATCAGCGCCAGCGGGTCCAGCAGCGCGCCGATGTCAAACAGCCCCACCGACCCCGAGGCCAGCAGCAGCAGCACCGAGGGCAGAGCCAGCCCGCACAGCACCATCATCACCCCCCAGCGGATCAGCCGGCGCTCCACGTCGCGGCCATAGGCGATCTCGAAAGTGGGCATGTTGACCCAGAGATTGAAATTCCCCCGGTCCATGGGCCAGGGCACGATCCACAAGAGCACCCCGAAAAACAGCGACCCGACGATGCCGGTGATGAAGCTGAGCGCCGCGGCGCCGCGCAGGATCGGGTCCAGTTCCGGCGCCGCCGGGTCCGACAGCATGTTGCCCGCCAGGCGCACCGGGGACAGCGGAAAATCCAGATAACCGCCCAGACGCACCGCCAGCGACAGCAGTTCTTCGGAAAACCCGTCCCGCCCGGTCTGCGCGCGGATGAAGAAGGTCAGGATCAGCAGCGTCGCGGTGAACACCGCGAATCGCGCCCGGTTGAAGGGCGGCGCGAAGCGAAAATCGATCAGGCCGGGATTGGTCGCGCCGTATTCGAACAGCACGAAGGCGCCGGCGATGACGCCGATGGTGACGCTGATCTCACGCGACGTGATGGTGGCGTGCGGAACAAGAAACGAGGGGGCCGCCACCGCCAGCACGATCAGGAGAGCGCGAACGATCGCTCCCGGCAGGCGCTTCACATCGCAACTCCCCTCAAATCATCGTCAACCGGCTTTCAGCCACGGCATGGTCTGGGCCGTCTTCGCCTCGAAATCGTCGATCCGGGCGGATTTTTCCATGGTCAGCCCGATGTCGTCGAGCCCGTTGAGCAGGCAATGCTTGCGGAACGGGTCCAGCTCGAAGGCGATCTCGCCGCCGTCGGGGCCGGTGATGGTCTGGCTTTCCAGGTCGATGGACAGCACCGCGTTGGCGCCGCGCTCGGCGTCGTCCATCAGCTTGTCCACGTCCTCCTGCGGCAGCACGATGGGCAGGATGCCGTTCTTGAAGCAGTTGTTGAAGAAGATGTCGGCGAAGCTCGGCGCGATCACGCAGCGGATGCCGAAATCGGCAATCGCCCAGGGCGCGTGTTCGCGCGAGGATCCGCAGCCGAAATTGTCCCCGGCGACGAGGATCTTCGCCGCGCGATAGGCGGGCTTGTTGAGCACGAAATCCGGGATTTCGTTGCGATCGTCGTCGTAGCGCATCTCGTCAAACAGATTCACCCCGAGCCCGGACCGCTTGATGGTCTTCAGGAACTGCTTGGGGATGATCATGTCGGTGTCGATGTTGATCATCGGCATGGGGGCGGCTACGCCGGTGAGGCTGGTGAATTTGTCCATCTCGGGCTCCGTTCGCGGGTCACTTCCGTAAACCACGCCCGGGGGCCGGGCGCAAGCCGGGCGGCGGCGCGACTGCGCGGCGTCTGCCGCGCGCCGGGGCCGCGCGCGACGCAAAACGGCCCCGCGGATCGCGCCGCGGGGCCGTTTGGCATTGCCGTCATCGCCGATCGGCCGCCGTCTCGCGCGGCGAACCGGCGGCGCCGACGGGGCGATCAGGCGAGGGCGCCGTCGATCGCCTTGCAGGCCTCCACGAGCCCCTTCACCGCGTCGGTGGAGCGATCGAGCATGGCCTGCTCGTCCTTGTTGAGGCTGATCTCGATGATCCGCTCCACGCCGCCGGCGCCCAGCACCGTGGGCATGCCCACATACATGCCGTCGAGCCCGTAGGCCCCGTCCACCCAGGCCGCGCAGGGCAGGACCCGCTTCTGATCCTTCAGAAAGGCCTCGGCCATCTGGATCGCCGAGGCGGCGGGGGCGTAGAAGGCGGAGCCGGTCTTCAGCAGGCCGACGATCTCGGCGCCGCCGTCGCGGGTGCGCTGCACGATGGCGTCGAGATTTTCCTGACTGGTCCATCCCATGGCCGCCAGATCGGGCAGCGGGATGCCGCCGACGGTGGAATAGCGCACCAGCGGCACCATGGTGTCGCCATGGCCGCCGAGCACGAAGGCCGACACGTCCTTGATCGACACCTTGAATTCTTCGGCGAGGAAATAGCGGAACCGCGCCGAATCCAGCACCCCGGCCATGCCCACGACCTTTTCATGCGGCAGGCCGGAATATTCGCGCAGCGCCCAGACCATGGCGTCCAGCGGGTTGGTGATGCAGATCACGAAAGCGTTGGGGGCGTGTTCGCGGATGCCCTCGCCCACCGCCTTCATCACCTTGAGATTGATGCCCAGCAGGTCGTCGCGGCTCATGCCCGGCTTGCGCGGCACGCCGGCGGTGACGATGCAGACATCGGCGCCGGCGATGGCGGCGTAGTCGTTGGCCCCGGAAAACGCCGCGTCAAAGCCCCCCACGGGCGAGCTTTCCGCGATGTCGAGCGCCTTGCCCTGGGGAATCCCCTCGGCAATGTCGAACATGACCACGTCGCCGAGTTCCTTCAGACCGGCGAGGTGGGCCAGCGTGCCCCCGATCTGGCCGGCGCCGATCAGCGCGATTTTGGCTCTGGACATCTTCTCACTCTCCCGCGATTGATGGATTTCAGCGCCGGGGGATACTCCCTATCGGCGAGGCTCGCAAGGGCGAACCCGGCGGCTGCGCCGATGGGACGCCCGGGGCGGGATGGCGAAAATCCGGGCGCCGGAGCGGGAATCGGGGCGGGAATCCATGACCGAAATCCAGCTTTCGGACCCGGTGTTCTGGCTGCTTGCCGTGCCGGCGGTGCTGGTGGCGGGGATCTCCAAGGGCGGTTTCGGGTCGGGCGCGGCCTTCGCCGCGACGCCGCTGCTGGCGCTGGCGCTGCCGCCCCAGCAGGCGGTGGGGATGATGCTGCCGCTGCTCATGGTCATGGACGCCACCGGGCTGCGCGCCTACTGGCGCGGCTGGAGCTGGCGGGACGCCAGGGCGCTGATGCTGGGCGGCCTGCCCGGGGTGGCGCTGGGCGCGGCGCTTTACGCGGCGGCGGACGCGGACGCGATCCGGCTGCTGATCGGCATGGTGGCGCTGGGCTTCGTGGCCTTCCAGTTCGCCCGATCCCGGGGATTCGGCGCCGGGCGGGCGCAGGAATTCCGGGTCTGGCATGCGCGGTTCTGGGGGCTGGTCGCCGGCTTCACCAGTTTCGTGAGCCACGCCGGCGGCCCCCCCGCGGCGGTGCATCTTCTGGGGCGCGGGCTGGGCAAGACCGGCTATCAGGCGACCACGATCCTGGTGTTCTGGTGGATCAATCTGGTCAAGCTGCCGCCCTATCTGGCGCTGGGGCTGATCGGGCGGGACACCATCGCCGCGTCGCTGTGGCTGCTGCCGGCGGCGGTGGCGGGGATGCTGATCGGGGTCTGGGCGCATCGCCGCTTGGCCGACGCCTGGTTCTTTCGCATGATCTATCTGCTGCTGACGCTGACCGGCGCCAAGCTGGCATGGGAGGGCGTGACCGGGCTGCTGTCCTGAGGCGGGAGCGGCCTGATCCGCGCCGGCCCTGCCCCCCCGCCCGCGCCCGCGCCCCCGCGCTCACGCAACGCTCATCGCGGCGCCGCAACTTCGCCCCAATGCCCGCCTGATACTCCTGACCCGAACGGCGCGCCAATCGCCGCCCGATCCATCGACGGAACCGGAGACCCCCAATGGCCTCGCTCATCTTTCCGCACGCGTCGCGCGCGCTGCCGGCGGCGTTTCTCGCGGCGTTTCTCGCGGCGTTTGCCGCCGGGCCAGGGCGCGCCGCCGAATACCACGTGGATCCCAACGCGCCGCGCGAGGGCGACGGCTCCGCCCGCGCGCCATGGCGGGATCTGCGCGTTGCGCTCACCTACAGGGGGCTGGCGCCGGGGGATGAATTGCTGCTGCATGACGGGGTCTACAAGGCGATCCGCATCGCCGGCGAGGATTTCACCCAGCCCGTCACCCTGCGCCCGGCGCCCGGCGAAAAACCGGTGCTGCGCCACCTGCGCATCGACAAGGCGGGGGCCTGGGCGTTCCGGGGCCTGACCTTCGCCAGCGACGGCCCGGCCGAGCCGCTGTGGCGCTACATCATCCACGTCACCGGCAAGGCCCGGGGGCTGGTCTTCGACCGGATCACGGTCACCTCGAACCTGACGGGCCGCCGCTGGGGCAAGCAGGACTGGCTCGACCGCGCCAGGAACGGCGTGCGGCTCGGGGGGGCGGGGCACCGGCTCATCAACAGCGACATCAGCTTCGTGCGCCACGGGGTGGCGGTGTTCGGCAAGGGGGTGACGGTCAGGAACAACGCGGTGCGGGAATTCTCCGGCGACGGCATGCGCATCGCCGGCGACAACGCGCTGATCGCCGACAACGTCATCAAGAACTGCTACGCGGTGGATCGCAACCATGATGACGGCATCCAGGCCTGGTCCATCGGCAAGATAGAGGGCAAGGGCAAGGGCAAGCCCGGGCGCGGCGCCCTGCGCGGCGGGCGGGTGCTGCGCAACACCATCCTCGCCCATGAAAACCCCGACGCCCCGCTGCGCTGCGATCTGCAGGGGATCGGCATGTTCGACGGCATGTATGAAGACTGGACCATCGCCAACAACCTGATCGTCACCGAACACTGGCACGGCATCACCGTCATGGGCGCGCGGCGGGTGCGCATCATCAACAACACCATGGCGGATCTGGTTCCCGCGACCGCCAGAAAATCGCCCTGGATCTGGATCCGCCACCACAAGCACATCAAGCGCGGCATGTCGCGGGACAACCTGATCATCAACAACATCGCCTCGAGCATCCGCCGCGGCGACCGCCGCACCAAGGCGACGCCCGAAGCGCTGGACGCCATGGCGCTGATATCCGGCAATCTTGAATCGGCCAGGCAGCGCCCGGGGTTTCGCGCCCCGGGGCGGGGCGATTTCCGCCTGCGCCCGGGCAGCGCGGCGCGCGACGCCGGCACGCCGGTCGCGGGCCTGAAAACCGACATCCGCGGCAAACCCCGCCCGGCCGGCGCGGGCACGGATATCGGCGCCTACGAGATGCAGCCGGGGGAATAGGCGCGGCCCCGCTTCCCTGCCCCCTGCGCGCGCGACCCGCGCGACCCGTGCGACCCGTGCGACCCGCGCGTCGGGGGGGGGGCCGCAAGCGTCGCCGCGCGTCAGCTCACCGAGGGGATCATGTTCTTTTCGGCGGCCAGTTCACGCATGCGCTTTTGCAGCTTCTCGAAGGCGCGCACCTCGATCTGGCGCACCCGTTCGCGGCTGACGCCATAGACCTTGGACAGCTGTTCCAGCGTCACCGGGTCCTCCTTCAGGCGGCGTTCGGTAAGAATGTAGCGCTCGCGCTCGTTCAGCGCGCCCATGGCCTCCAGCAGCAATTCGCGGCGGCTTTCCAGTTCGTCCTGCTCGGCATAGGCGGCGGCCTGGTCGGCGTCGTCATCGGCCAGCCAGTCCTGCCATTCCGCCACCCCGTCGCCGTCGCTTTTCAGCGGCGCGTTCAGCGAGGCGTCGCCCCCCGACAGGCGGCGATTCATCGAAATCACCTCGGTTTCCGAGACATTGAGGTTCTTGGCGATCTTGGCCACGTTCTCGGGGCGCAGATCGCCTTCCTCCAGCGCGCCGATGCGGTTCTTGGCCTTGCGCAGGTTGAAGAACAGCTTCTTCTGCGCCGCCGTGGTGCCCATCTTCACCAGCGACCAGGACCGCAGGATGTATTCCTGGATCGAGGCGCGGATCCACCACATGGCGTAGGTGGCGAGCCGAAACCCCTTTTCCGGGTCGAAGCGCTTCACCGCCTGCATCAACCCCACATTGGCCTCTGACACCACCTCGGCCGTCGGCAGCCCGTAGCCGCGATAGCCCATGGCGATCTTCGCCGCCAGCCGCAGATGCGAGGTCACCAGCTTGTGCGCGGATTCGGTGTCCTCGCGCTCCACCCAGGCCTTGGCGAGCATGTATTCCTCTTCCGGCTCCAGCATGGGAAACTTGCGGATTTCCTGCATGTAGCGGCTCAGGCCCTGCTCGGGCGAGGGGGCGGGAAGTCTTGCGTAGCTCATCATGTCCCTCCGTCACTTGGCGTGCGGTTCGATCCCGTCAGATGGGCGTCGATCGCCCCCGGCGCAACTGTTTCAGCGGAAACCAACCCTATCCCGCGGTCACCCCGCGCGCAAATCGGCCAGCAGCGCCGCCATGTCAGCCGGCGGCGGGGCGCTGAAGCGCATCGCCTCGCCGCTGGCCGGATGGCGAAAGCCCAGGGTCGCCGCGTGCAGCGCCTGGCGCGCGAATCCGCCAAGCGCCGCGCGGGCGCGATCCGTCAGCGCCTTTTGCGGCGTCACGCGGGCGCGGCCATAGACCGGATCGCCGATCAGCGCGTGACCGGCATGGGTCAGATGCACCCGGATCTGGTGGGTGCGCCCGGTCTCCAGCCGGCATTCCAGCAACGCCGCTATGGGTTTAACGTCCGGGCCGAAGATTTCCGTCGCCCGAAACCGGGTCACCGCGCGCCGCCCGGCGGTCTTTGTCACCGCCATTTTCCGCCGGTCGCCGCGATGGCGGTCGACATGGGTCTCCAGCCGCAGCCAGCCGCCCTTCTCGACGCTCAGCCCCTCGACGCCGCGCAGGCGCGGATCGCCGGGATCCGGGGCCCCCCAGCACAGCGCCATGTAGGACCGTTCCAGATCATGGGCCGCGAACTGCGCCGCCAGCCCCTGATGCGCCGCGTCGGTCTTGGCGACCACCAGCAGGCCCGAGGTGTCCTTGTCGATGCGGTGCACGATGCCGGGGCGGCGCTGCCCGCCGATCCCCGACAGGCTGTCGCCGCAATGGGCGATCAGCGCGTTGACCAGCGTGCCGTCGGGGGCTCCGGGGGCGGGGTGCGCCACCATGCCGGCGGGCTTGTTCACCACGATCAGATGCGCGTCCTCATATATCACGTCCAGCGGGATCGCCTCGCCCCGCGGGACCGGATCCGAGGGCGGCGGCGCGAGGATGCGCCAGACGTCGCCGGGCCGCGCCTTGGCGCGCGGCGCGGCGGTCGCGCCGGGCGGCCCGGCGACCGCGCCCGCCTCGATCAGCGCCCGGATGCGCGAGCGCGACAGCCCCGATCCCTCGGGCGCCAATGTCGCAAGCGCCTTGTCGAGCCTTTCCCCCGCCAGATATTCAGGTATGACGAGGCGCACCGCGCCGTTTCCCGCCCCTTCATCCGTCCCGTCAGTCGCGGGTCCGCCCGCCGCATCGTCATTCGCCAAACCGTCATGTTCCGAGGATTGTTCCGCCATGCGCCAGACCCTACCCCCAAGCGCGCGCGAGGAGGAGGAGGATTTTCCCGAACCGCCCCGCCTGCGCAATCTGCGCCGCATGGTGACGCTGCTGATGGTCGTGCTGGCGCTGGGCATGATCGTGATCGCCGGCGCGCTGGCCTGGCGCCTGACCCGCGGCCCCGCGCCCGCCGCCGCGGTCGGGGCCGTCGAATGGCCGATCCTGTCCGCCGGGGCGATCGACCTGCCTGCGGGGCGCGCGATCGTGGCGCTGGGCGGCGACGGCCCGCGCCTGCTGGTGGCCACCCGCGACGCCGCGGGGATCGAACGGCTGATGGTGTTCGACAAGGCCAGCGGCGCGTTGCTGCGCGAAACCCAGATCCGCCGCCCCTGACGCCGGCCCGCGCCCCGAACCCCACGCCCCGACCCCCGCGCCCCGAACCCCCCGCCCCGAACCCCGCGCCCCGAACCCCGCGCCCCGAACCCCGCGCCCCGAACCCCGCGCCCGCCGCGGCGGCGCCGCGG
>NZ_JBWOMN010000118.1:0-86379 GCF_056449545.1 Oceanicella sp.
CTCTCCCGCCCGTCGCGCGTCCCCGGGCGGGGGCGGCTGCCGGTTGGCCCGGGCCGGGGGGGGGGCCGGCGGCCCCCCCCCCCGCCCCGGCCCCGTGGTCCCCTTCTTGATCGTCGGGCGCTCCCGCGTGAGCGCAAGTTCAACCCGCGGAAACATGATGATTTCACGTTTCGGAGCGCCGCGCAGCCTGCCGCCGGCGCGCTGAACCGTCCGCCGACCCGGTCGCCGAATCCAGCACGCCGAACGAAAAAAGCGATCATGGAGAGCATGATGACCAACGCCGCCGCGACTCCGCCGCCCGCCGGTCCTGGGCGCAGCGTTTGGAAACGTCGTCAGCGGGCGCTCGCGCCCTGGCTGTTTCTGGCGCCCGGGGTGCTGATGTTCCTGATCTACGTGATCATTCCGATCTTTCAGTCCATGGCCATCAGCCTTTACGAATGGGACGGGATCGGCGCGAAAACCTTCATCGGGCTGGCCAATTACGCGGAGCTGTTCGATGACGAGGCGTTCTACACCTCGTTGTGGAACAACCTGCTGTGGCTGGGGCTTTACATGCTGGCGGTGCCCGCGGGGCTGTTCGCGGCGCTTTTCCTCAATCAGAACGTCTTCGGGATACGGCTGTGCAAATCGCTGTTCTTCTTTCCCTTCGTGATCAGTCAGGTGGTGGTGGGGCTGGTCTTCACCTGGTTCTACGATCCGTCCTTCGGGCTGCTGGCCGAGGCGCTGCGCCTGGCGGGGCTGGAGCCGATCGCCATTCTCGCCGACGAGGATTACGTCACCTACGGCATCATCTTCGCCGGGCTGTGGCCCCAGACCGCCTATTGCATGATCCTGTATCTGACCGGGCTGAACGCGGTGGATCCCGAGCAGATCGAGGCCGGGCGGCTCGATGGCGCCAAGGGCTGGAAGATGCTGTGGTTCGTGGTGCTGCCGCAGCTGCGCCCGGCCAGTTTCATCGCCATGGTGGTGACGGTGATCGGGGCGCTGCGCTCGTTCGACCTGGTGTCGATCATGACCGATGGCGGCCCCTACGGGTCCAGCCGGGTGCTGGCCTATTACATGTACGAGCAGGCGCTGTCTGAATACGGGTTTCGCATGGGCTACGGCGCGGCGATCGCGGTGGTGCTGTTCGCGATCATGATGGTCTACATTTCCGGGTTCCTGTGGTCCCTGCGCCGCGCCGAACGGGAGGGCGGCTGATGTTTCCGACGCCGATCGAAAAGACCCGCCCGGCGACGCGGGCGCTCTACCGCGTCGCCCTGCCCGTAAGTCTGCTGATCTGGCTGATCCCGCTGCTGGCGGTGATGCTGACCTCGATCCGCAGCGCCGGGGACATCGCGGCGGGCAACTACTGGGGCTGGCCGCGGGAATTCAACCTGACGGAAAACTATGCGGCGATCTTCGAAAATTCGCCGATCGGCGGCTACATCCTGAATTCCTTCAAGGTGACGATCCCCACGGTGGCGGGCGCGGTGGCGCTGTCCTGCATGACCGGGTTCGCGCTGGGGGTTTACCGGTTCCGGTTCAATCTGGCGGTGTTCTTCCTGTTCATCGCCGGCAATTTCGTGCCGTTCCAGATCCTGATGGTGCCGGTGCGCGACCTGACGCTGAGCCTGGGGCTGTATGACACGTCATTGGGGCTGGTGCTGTTCCACGTCGCGTTCCAGACCGGGTTCTGCACCCTGTTCATGCGCAATTTCATCCGCGCCCTGCCGTTCGAGCTGATCGAGGCGGCGCGGGTCGAGGGGGTGAGCGAATTGCGCATCTTCTGGTTCGTGGTGCTGCCGCTGATGCGCCCGGCGATCGCGGCGCTGAGCGTGCTGATCTTCACCTTCATCTGGAACGATTATTTCTGGGCCACGGTGCTGACCCAAAGCGCGGACACCCAGCCGGTGACCGCCGGGCTGTATTCGCTGAACGGCCAGTGGGTGGCGGCGTGGCATCTGGTCTCGGCCGGGTCGATCGTCGCGGCGCTGCCGCCGGTGATCATGTTCTTCCTGATGCAAAAGCATTTCATCGCCGGGCTGACGCTTGGCGCGGTGAAGTGAGCGCGCCGGCGACATGGCGGCTTGACGCGCGCGACGCGACGCTGGTTCTGGCGGCGTTCGACGACGGCCTGCCGGAATGCGTCTGGTGGGGGGCGCGGCTGCCCGATGACGAGGACCTGGCGGCGCTGGCGCTGGCGCGGCGGCGCGCGGTCGGGGGGGCGATGCTCGACGATCCGGCGCCCATGAGCCTGTGCCCCGAGGACAGCCGCGGCTTCATGGGCCATCCGGGGCTGATCGGCGCCGGCGCCGACGGGCGGCGCTGGGCGGCGCGGTTCACGCTGCGCGACGCGACGCTCGCCCCGGGCTCGCTGGCGTTCGAGGCCGAGGACAAGGCCGCGGGGCTGGCCTTGACGCTGCGCCTGCGCATGGACCCGGCAAGCGGCATGATCGCGGCGCGAAGCCGGCTGCGCAACATCGGCGACGCGCCCTATGATCTGGCCTGGCTGGCCGCCCCGGCGCTGCCGGCGCCCGAATGCAGCGCCGAGATCATCGGGTTTGACGGGCGCTGGCGGCGCGAATTCCAGCAGACCAGCGCGCCCTGGCGGCTGGGCGCCTGGCTGCGCGAAAGCCGGACCGGGCGCTCGGGGCCCGAACATTTCCCCGGGCTGGCGGCGCCGGGGCCGGGCTGCGCGAATTGCGCCGGCGAGGCCTGGGCCTGGCATCTGAGCTGGTCGGGCGGGCACCGGATGCTGGCCGAGGAAATCCCCGACGGGCGCCGCCAGATCCAGTTCGGCGCGCTGCTGCGCCCGGGCGAGGTCCGGCTGGCGCCGGGGGCGGCGCATGAGACGCCGGAGCTGCTCGCGGTCTATTCGGGCGCCGGGCTGAACGGGATCGCGCATGCGTTTCACGATCATGCGCGGGCGGCGGTGCGGTTCCCCGTCCCGGCGCGGCCGCTGCATTTCAACTGCTGGGAGGCGGTGTATTTCGATCATGACCCGGCGGTGCTGGGCGATCTGGCGCGGCGCGCGGCGGCGCTGGGGGCGGAGCGGTTCGTGCTGGATGACGGCTGGTTTCGCGGGCGGCGCGATGACCGGGCCGGCCTGGGCGACTGGCAGGCGGACCGGGCGAAGTTCCCTGACGGGCTGGACCCGCTGATCGGCGAGGTCAACGCGCTGGGCATGGGGTTCGGGCTGTGGGTGGAACCTGAAATGGCCAATCCCGACAGCGATCTGCTGCGCGCCCATCCCGACTGGATCTTGCAGACCCCGCCGCACGCGCCGGTGACGGGGCGACATCAGCAGGTGCTGGATCTGGGGCGCGCGGAGGTCGCCGCGCATCTGTTCGCGGCGCTTGACGGGCTGCTGTCGGCGCATCGCGTCGAATATCTGAAATGGGATCACAACCGGGGGTTGGTCATGGCCTCGGGCGCTGACGGGCGGGCGGCCTACGCGGCGCAGACGCGGGCGTTCTACGCGCTGGTCGACCGGTTGCGGGCGGCGCATCCGGGGGTGGAGATCGAATCCTGCGCCTCGGGCGGGGGGCGCGTCGATTACGGGGTGCTGGGGCGCATGCACCGGGTCTGGCTGTCGGATTCCAATGATGCGCTGGAACGACTGCGCATGCAGCATGTGGCGGCGCTGTTCCTGCCCCCCGAGATCACCGGCAGCCATGTCGGGCCGCGGGTGTGCCACACCTCGGGGCGGGTGGCGGAGATGGAGTTCCGCGCCCTGGTGGCGGCGCAGCGGCATATGGGGTTCGAGTTGGACCCGCGCGAACTGACCGACGCGGAGGCGGAGACGCTGGCCCGCGCGGCGCGGTGGTGGAAGGCCAATCGCGGCTGGCTGCATGGCGGGCGGCTGCACCGGCTGGACGCGGCGCGCGGGATGATCGCGGAGGTGACTGTGGCGGCGGATGGCGGGCGGTTCGCGGCGTTTGTCGGCATCGCCGAGGCGCCCGATCGCGCCGCCCCGGCGCCGCTGCGGCTGGCGGGGCTGGACCCGGCGCGGCGCTACCGGCTGCGGCTGGCCAATCCCGGGGCGATCCCGGGCAATGTCTGCCGCCGCTTTGACAGCCCGCTCTGCGCGCCGGAGGGCTTGAATCTCAGCGGCGCGGCGCTGATGCGCGCCGGGATCCAGACGCCGATCGGATTCGCCCAGACCATGTGGCTGATCGAGGGCGAGAGGCTTGCGGATGAAACGTGAATTTCAGCCAGGGGAGGCGACCCGGTGACCCAGCGAACCTGCGCATTTCATGATCTGACCGGCGCCAGCGTGTTCCTGACCGGCGGCGGCGCCGGCATCGGCGCGGCGCTGAGCGAGGGGTTTCTGGAGCAGGGGGCGCGGGTCGCCTTCGTGCAGCGCTCCGACGCCGCCGGGTTTTGCGACGCGATGGACCGAAAGCACGGCGCGCGGCCGCTGTTCCTGCGCTGCGACGTGACCGATGTCGCGGCCCTGCAGGGGGCGATGGCCGAGGCCGCCGCCGCCCATGGCGCGATCCGGGTTCTGGTCAACAACGCCGCCAATGACCGCCGCCACGGGCTGCAGGATTACGGGCCGGCGGAATGGGACGCGTCGTTCGACGTCAACCTGCGGCCGCATTTCTTCGCCGCGCAGGCGGCGGCGCCGGGGATGGCGGCGGCGGGGGGCGGCGCGATCGTCAATTTCTCGTCGATCTCCTACATGATGGGCAATGCCGGCTATCCCGCCTATGTCGCCGCCAAGGCCGGGATCGCCGGGCTGACACGCGCGCTGGCGCGCGAACTTGGCCCCGACGGGATCAGGGTCAACGCGCTGATGCCCGGCTGGGTGCTGACGGAGCGGCAGATGGAGCTTTGGGCCTCGCCCGAATCGCTGGCGGCGCATCTGGAGCGGCAATGCCTGAAAACCCATCTGGTCCCGCGCGACATCGTCGATGCGACGCTGTTCCTGGCCTCGGGGGCCTCGCGGATGATCACCGGGCAGGCGCTGGTGGTCGACGGCGGCGTCGTGGTGACGGGATGAGCGGCGCGCGGGGCATGGGCGGGGCCGCCGGGGACGGGATCGCGGGCGCGACCGGCGCCGATCCGATCCGGGCCGACTGGATCGCCGCCGACTGGGGCGCCAGCCGGCTGCGGGTCTGGGCCATGGACGACGCCGGCGCGGCGCGCGCCGCCCGCGCCGGCGACGAGGGCATGGGCCGGCTGGCCCCGGAGGATTTCGAGGCGGCGCTGCTGCGGCTGGTCGATGACTGGCTGACGCCGGGGCGGGCGACGCCGGTGGTGATCTGCGGCATGGTCGGATCGCGCGAGGGCTGGGCGCAGGCGCCGTATTGCGCGCTCGACCGGCCGCTGGCCGCGATTGCCGCCGCGGCGGTGCGCGCCCCGGCCAGCGACCCGCGCCTTGCGGTGCGCATCCTGCCGGGCCTGCGCCAGACCGGCGAGCCCGACGTGATGCGCGGCGAGGAAACCCAGTTGGCCGGGCTGCTGCGCGCGGCCCCGGATTTCGCCGGGCTGGTCTGCCTGCCGGGCACCCACAGCAAATGGGCCTGGGTGGCGGGCGGCCGGACGGCGTGGTTTCACACCTACATGACCGGCGAATTGTTCGCGGCGATTTCCTCGGCCACGGTGCTGCGCCACAACACGGGCGGGCGCGACTGGTCGGACGCGGCCTTCGCGCAGGCGGTGGCCGCCGCCGCCGCCGCGCCTGCCAGATGGTCGCGGCGGCTGTTCGCGATCCGCGCCGCCAACCTGATCGGCGATCTGTCGCCGAGCGCGGCGCGCGCGACCCTGTCGGGGCTGCTGATCGGGCTGGAACTGGCCGACGCGCTGGATGGGCGCGCCGATGCGGGCGGCGGCGAAGTGACGTTGATCGGCGACGGGGCGCTGTCGCGGCTCTACGCCCGGGCGCTGACTGTTCTGGGGCGCGAGTCCCGGGTCGAGGACGCCGCCGCGCTGACGCTGGACGGGCTGCGATCCGCCCATGACCTGCTGAGGGAGAATTTCGATGCGTCATCGTAGGCTGATCGCCATCCTGCGCGGGGTGGCGCCCGGCGAGGCCGGCGAGATCGCCGCCGCGCTGATCGCCGGCGGCGTCACCCGCATCGAGGTGACGCTGAATTCGCCCGACCCGCTGGCCAGCATCGCCGCCATGACCTCCGCCGCCGGGGACCGGGCGCTGATCGGCGCCGGCACGGTGCTGAGCGCCGACGAGGTCGAGGCCGTCGCCGGGGCGGGGGCGCGGTTCGTCGTCTCGCCCAATGTCGACGCGGCGGTGATCGGGCGCACGAAGGCGCTGGGGCTCGCATCCTGGCCCGGGGCGTTCACGCCGACGGAATGCTTCATGGCGTTGCGGGCGGGAGCGGACGGATTGAAGCTGTTCCCGGCGTTCCTGATGGGCGCCGCCGGGGTGAAGGCGCTGCGCGCGGTGCTGCCCGCCGCCGTGCCGGTCTATGCGGTCGGGGGGGTCGATGCGCCGGATTTCGCGCCCTACGCCGCGGCGGGCTGCGACGGGTTCGGGCTGGGGTCGAGCCTGTATCGCCCCGGGGCCCCGGCGGCGGAGGTCAGGCGCCGCGCCGCCGCCGCCGCCGCCGCGCATGACGCGGCGTTCGGTTCGGGGGCATGAGCGTGGATCGGGCGCTTGGCGTTTGCTACTATCCCGAACATTGGCCGGAAAGCGAATGGGCGGCGGACGCGCGACGCATGGCCGAGACCGGGCTGACCTGGGTTCGGATCGGCGAATTCGCCTGGCGCCGGATCGAACCGGAACCGGGACGGTTCGATTTCGGCTGGCTGGATCGGGCCGTCGATACGCTGGCCGGGGCCGGGCTGAAGGTGGTGCTGGGCACGCCCACCGCCACGCCGCCGCGCTGGATGCTGACGCGCCATCCCGACATGCTGGCGCGCGACGCCGAGGGGCGGATCAGGGCGTTCGGGTCGCGCCGGCATTACTGTTTCAGCCATGCGGGGTATGGCGACGACTGCGCGCGCATCGTCGCGGCGCTGGCGGCGCGCTATGGCGCGCATCCCGCCGTGGCGGCCTGGCAGACAGACAACGAATACGGCTGCCATGACACCGCGCTGTCCTACAGCGACGCGGCGGCGGCGGCGTTCCGGGGCTGGCTGGCGCGGCGCTACGAAGACGTCGCGGCGCTGAACGCGGCCTGGGGCGGGGTGTTCTGGAGCATGGAATACGGCGATTTCGCCGAGATCGACCCGCCGAACCTGACGGTGACCGAGCCCAACCCGGCGCATGCGCTGGATTTTCGCCGGTTCAGCTCGGATCAGGTGGCGGCGTTCAACGCGCGGCAATGCGCGATCATCCGCCGCCACGCCCCGGGACGCCCGATCCTGCATAATTTCATGGGGCGCTCGGTGGATTTCGATCATTTCCGGCTTGGCGAGGATCTGGACGCGGCCAGTTGGGACAGCTATCCGCTGGGGTTTCTGGAAGACCGCATCGGCGCCGACGACGCCTGGAAGCGGCGGTTTCTGCGCCAGGGGGATCCGGATTTCCAGGCGTTTCACCATGACCTGTATCGCGCCGTCGGGCGGGGGCGGTTCTGGGTGATGGAGCAGCAGCCCGGGCCGGTGAACTGGGCTCCGTGGAACCCGGCGCCGATGCCGGGGATGCTGCGGCTCTGGGCCTGGGAGGCCTTCGCCCACGGCGCCGAGGCGCTGTGCTGGTTCCGCTGGCGCCAGGCGCCCTTCGCGCAGGAACAGATGCATGCGGGGCTGCTGCGCCCCGACGGCGCGCCGGCGCCGGGGCTGGCCGAGGCGGCGGAGGTGGCGCGCGAGATCGCCGCCGCGCCCGCGGTCGCGACCGGGCCGGCGCATGCGGCGCTGGTTTTCGACTACGAATCCGTCTGGGGCTGGGCTGCGCAGCCGCAGGGGCGCGGATTCGACGGGTTCGCGCTGGCCTTCGATTTTTATCGCGCGCTGCGCCGGGCGGGGCTGTCCGTTGACATCCTGCGCCCGGACGCCGGCGACCTGGGCGCCTATCGTCTGGCGGCGATCCCGGGGCTGATGCGCTGGCGCCCGGCGATGGTCGCGGCGCTGGCGGATTTCGCCGGCACGGCGCTGATCGGGCCGCGCACGGGGGCCAAGACCCGGGATTTCGCCATTCCCGCCCGGCTGCCGCCGGATCTGCCCCCCGGGATGCTGGATCTGCGGGTCGCGCATGCGGAATCCCTGCGGCCCAACGCCCCGGCGCCGCTGGCCCGGGGCGGGGCGTTCCGGCTGTGGCGCGAGATCGTCGAAACCGGGCCGCTGGCCGAAATCCGCGAGACGGACGCGGACGGCGCGCCGGCGCTGATCGCGCAGGGGGGCTTGCGGTATCTGGCCGGCTGGCCGGATCGCGCGGCGCTGGACCGGATCGTCGCCGAGGCCTGCGCCGAGGCGGGGTTGCCGGTGCTGAACCTGCCCGAGGGGGTGCGGGTCCGCGACGCGGGCGACTGGCGGTTTGCCTTCAATTACAACGCCGAACCGGTTGAACCCGGCGACCTCGGGGCGGGGTGGGCGGCGGCGCCGGCGACCCTGGCGCCCGGCGGCGTGGCGATGCTGCGCCGGCGCTGAGCCGAATAGGCGCGACGATTTTGCATTGGGCGGAACGAGGAGTCGCCCTTAACCTCCCGCATGTCGGACCAATCGGGGCCGCCGTGTTTTCCGGGGGATTTCATCATGGCTTCTTTCACGCTTTTCGGCGGATCAACGACGGCGCGCTCGCTGGTCAGCGGCGAAACCGGCTTCATCGGCGCGCAGGGCGCGCTGGCGGTGACCGGCGACGCCATCACCACCACCACCGGCAGCAGCGTCGACATCGTGGCGCTGGGCGGCCTGCATTCGAGCGCCGGCAACGCCATCGACATGGCCGGATCGGCGCTGGATCTGTTTGTCGGCCAGAACGGCGCCTTGGGGACGGCGCAGCAGGACGGGCTGCTGGCGAGGTTCTCCGCGTATGTATTCGTCAGCAATCAGGGCGACATGTATTCCGGCGACGACGCGATCGACGCGCGCGTCTCAGATTCCGGCGGATCGATCAAGATCAACAATCACGGCACGATCGCAGGCAAGAGCGACGCCATCGTGACAAGCTCCGGCACGTCGGACACGCGCATCGTCAATTTCGGCGACATCACCGGCGGATTCGGCGGCATCGACCATCTGGACGGGGTGGCCGTCGTGATCAACCGGGGCAGCATCTCGGGCCAGAGCTACGGCTTTGACGGCAGCGACGACAAGGACACCCTGCGCAATTTCGGATCCGTCGACGGCGGGGTCATTACCCGCGGCGGCGCCGACGTGGTGGTCAATCGCGGCGAGATCGATTTCGTCCAGCTTGGCGAAGGCGCAGACATCTACAAGGGCCGCGGGGGCCATGTGGAGGATTGGGTGGACGGGCAGGCCGGCGCCGACATCCTGCGCGGCGGCCGCTTCGACGACCAGATGCGCGGCAGCCTCGGGGATGACACGCTGTATGGGCGCAATGGCGACGACGAACTGCGCGGCGGCGCCGGCAATGACACGGTGTTCGGCCAGCGCGGCGATGACGACCTGCGCGGCGGCGGCGGCGCCGACGTGTTCGTGTTCGCCGCCAAGGGCGGGTTCGACACGGTCCATGACCTGCAGAGCGCCGACAAGATCGATTTAAGCCGCATGGGCATGCTGAACTACGCCACCGACGTGCAGCCCAATGTGTTCGACGCCGCGGGCGGGGTGCTGATCGATCTGGACGCCGACTATGATTTGCAGATTTTCCTCAAGGGCGTCAGCGTCGCTTCCATCACCGCAAGCGATTTCATCTTCTGAGGTTTTTCACGGGGCGGGTCGGGATCCGGTCCGCCCTTCATTTCGCCATGGCGATTGCGCGCCCCTGACGCGTGGCCCGGAGCGGGCGGCGTCAGGGGTCAGGGGTGCGCCAACGCCCCGGACAGGCCCTCGACCACGCGTTGCAGGGCCAGCATGCCGGGATCGTCGAGCCCGACGCTTTTCGCGCCATACATGCGCGCCCGCCCGAGTTTCGACTGGCGGTCGCGGAAATCGTCGAGCGCCGCGGCGGCGGCGCGTTCGCAGGCGGCGCGCAGGGGCGCCGGCCGGATGTCGGCGGCGTCGAGCCCGGCGCAGGCGGCGCGCATGGCGTCGAGCCCGTCGAGCACGGTCTTGTCGCCGAGCGCCGCCTTGCCGCGTTTCATCATCGCCGCCTGCGCCCCGGCCAGCAGATCGGGGATTTCGGACCACGGCGCCGCGGTCCGTCCCTTGCAGGCCTTGGCGGCGCTCATCAATCCGGTGGCCAGCAGGGTGCCGTAGCTGGACCCCGAGACCCGGGTGAAGGCCTTGGCGCAGGCCAGAAACGCCATGCCCAGATCATCGGGCAGGTCGTCGGCGATGGCGGCGAGTTCGGCCATGCCCCGCTGCATGGTGATGCCCAGATCGCCGTCGCCGAGCCGCCCGTCGGCGGCGTTGAGATCGTCGGCCCAGGCGACCATGTGCGGGGCCAGCGCGCCGATCCCGGCGCGCAGGCTGTCGGTGGTGAGCCCGCCCATGGGATCAGACCCGCCAGAAGGCGCAGGAGGCCGGGGCCCTGAGCAGCGTTTCCAGTTCGTCGTCGAGCCGGCAGACGGTCATGGTGGCGCCGGTCATTTCCATGGAGGTGGCGTAGCGCCCCACCAGCGGCATGACGATGGTCACGCCCGCCGCGTCGAGCATGGATTTCGCCTTGGCATACATGATGTAGAGTTCCTCGGCCGGGGTGGCGCCCAGCGAATTCACCATCAGCGACACCCGGTCGCCGCGCGCCAGCGGCATGTCGGCGAGCAGACGGTCGAGCATTTCGGCGGTGATCTCGTCGGCGGGCCTGAGCTTGTCGCGCCAGATGCCCGGCTCGCCATGGATGCCCATGCCCATTTCCATTTCATCCTCGGCGATCTCGAAGGTCGGCTTGCCGGCCTCGGGCACGGTGCAGGAGGTGAGCGCCATGCCGATGGAGCGGCAATTGTCGGCGGTTTTCTGCGCGATCCGCGTCACCTCGGCCAGATCGGCCATGGTCTCGGCCATCGCCCCGGCGGTCTTGAAGGCGTAGACCATGCCGGCGACGCCGCGGCGCTTTTCGGAGTCTTCGGGCGGGGCGCTGGCCACGTCGTCGGCGAGCAGCACGGTGGTCGAGTCGATGTCGTCCTCCATCTCGACCATCTCGCCGGCCATGTCGAAATTCATCACGTCGCCGCCGTAATTGCCATAGAGCCGCAGCACCCCGGCCCCGCCGCTGGCGGCGCGCATGGCGTCGGCCATCTGGTCGGCGGAGGGCGAGGCGAACACCGCGCCGATCGCCGCCGCGTCGAGCAGCCCCTGGCCCACATAGCCGGTGAACACCGGCAGATGCCCCGAGCCGCCGCCGGTGACCACGCCGACCTTGCCCGGGACGGCGCCGCTGGCGCGGGCGATCACCCGGGGGGTGGGCTGGGCGTAGTTTTCGGGATGGGCGGCGCACATGCCGGACAGCATCTCGTCGACGTAATCCGCCGGGTCGTTGAGGATTTTCTTCATGGTGATGTTCCCTTGCGCGTGCCGCCACGCATGCGTCCGGGGCGGGCGGGCGCCCGCCCCGGACGGCGCGGCGCCGGCTAGATCTTGTAGCCCAGCTTGCGCGCGCCGTTGATGAAGTTCAGATACTGGCGCTTCTGGCTGTCGAGCCCCAGTTTCTGGGAGATCTTCACCCATTCCTCGGCCGCCTCGTCCAGCGCCTGCTGGCTGGTCAGCGTGCCCGACACCGCCTTGGAGATGTTGCGCCCCAGCGCGTCGGCGTATTCGGGCGCGCCTTCCCAGAACAGCTGCGGGTAGCCGACCTCGATATTGGCGAGACCCGCGTCGAGGTGGTTTTCGGCGGTGCCCATGGTCTTGAAGATGCCGGAGTTGGTTTTCCACAGCTCGTTGTCGGTGCCGCGCTGGGGGTTGGGCTGGAGATACAGCTCAGCCGCCGCCTTGCCGTAATGGGTCTTGCCGTAGGGATCGGAGCCGCAATATTCGTCGGCCACGAATTCGTTGGAATAATCCGGGTGCGACATGCGGTAGATGAAGTAGAACGCCGCGTCCTTCACGTCCTGGGGCAGGTTCTTGGGGATCGAGGCGGTGCGGCACCACAGCGACATGGCCCGGTTGGTGATGGAGCCGTCGTCGTTCTTCCAGCCCGGGACGATGGCGGCGCGCTGGTCCTCGGCGCGTTCGACGCCCTGCTGCTGGACGGTGAATTCGGCGAGGTCGATCCACCAGATCGACATCACGTCGGAGCCCGACTGCCAGCGCTGGATGGTGGTGCCGATGTCCATGGCCTCGGCGCCCGGGGGGCCGAACTTGATGATTTCCTTGTAGATGTCGAGCGCTTCGGCGGCCTTGCCCTGGTTGATCACCGGGTTCATGTTCTCGTCGAAATAATTGACCCCGGCGGAGGCCGCGATGTTCATCCAGAAGCCCCAGCCGAAGCTGGGCGGGTTGACCACCATGGAGGCGCCGTAGACGCCTTCGCCCGACAGTTCCTCGGTCATGAACTGGGTCACGTCGATGAAGTCGTCCCAGGTCTTGGGCACCTCCAGATTGCGCTGGAAGCGTTTGGAGAATTTTCCCTGCAGGTCGGCGCGTTCGAAGAAGCTTTTGCGGTAATGCATGACGTGGATGTCGCCATCCAGCATGACGCCGTAATTCTTGCCGTCCCACTTGGTGTAGAATTCGGAATAGGCCGGCATCACCCAGTCGAGATAGTCCTGCGAGCCCTCGTATTGCGCGTAGTAGTCGTCGAGGGGTTCGAGCTGGCCGGTCTCCGCGAAGGCGCCGAAGAACAGGCTGGGGTATTGCACCCAGTCGAAACGCGGCTTGCGCGACAGCAGTTGCGGCAGGATCTTGGCCACCGCGTCGCCGCCGTCGTAGTTTTCGCGCCCGCCGATGCCGACCCCGGCCTCGGCCTCGATCAGCGGCGACAGCCAGAGCGGGGCGTGCAGCCAGTTGGAATCCTGAAAATAGTTGAGCTTCACGTCCTTGAACAGTTTCTTGCCGGGGGGCACCGCGATCCCCGCATTGGCCGGGCGGATCAGCCCCGGGCTCGCCGCCGCGGCCCCGGCGCTGATCGCCACGTTGCGCATGAATTTCCGTCTGGTGATCCCGCTGAAAATGCTCATCTTGGTTCCTCCTGGTTGGTCGTTTCCTCGGTTCTTTGCTTGTCTGTTTCTTGTGGTTGGCCTGCGCGCGCCGGGGCGGGTCAGGCGATCAGTTTCGTGGTCTCGGGGTCGAAAAGCAACATGTCCCCGGGGGCGTAGCGCAGGCTGACCGCCTGTCCGCGCGCCGCCTCCGTGCCCGGGGGGACCAGCGCGCGGAACAGCTGCGCGCCGGCCTTCACGGTGAGGATCGAGCGTTCGCCGAGATATTCGTTGATATGCACGACGGCGTCGAGGACGCCGTCCGCGGCGCCGTTTGCCGCCCCATCCCCGGCGCCGTCGGCCAGCCCCAGATGCTGCGGGCGCAGGCCCAGCGTCACCCGGTCGAGCCCGCGCGCGGCGATCCGGTCGGCGAGCCCATCGGGGGGCGTGAAGGCGAGCGCGCCGTCGCCGGTGGTCAACCGCATGACGTCGCCGTCGCGCGCCACGGCGAGATCGAAGAAATTGGTCGGCGGCTCGCCGATGAAATCGGCCACGAACACGTTGGCGGGGGTGCGGTAGAGGTCGTTGCGCGCGCCCGCCTGCTGAAGCAGCGCATGATCCATCACCGCCACCCGGTCGGCGAGCGCCAGGGCCTCGACCTGATCATGGGTGACGTAGATCATGGTGCGGCCCATTTCGCGATGCAGGATCTTCAGGTCCAGCAGCATCTGGAATTTCAGGTTGGAATCCAGGTGGCTCATCACCTCGTCGAGGATGAACACGTCGGGATCGCGGATCAGCGCGCGCCCGAGGCTGACGCGTTGCTGTTCGCCCCCCGACAGGGCGAAGGGTTTCTGGTCGAGGATGTTTTCAAGCCGCATGATCTGCGCGATGCGGTCGATGCGGCGCTTGCGTTCGGCTTCGTCCATGCCGCGCACTTCCAGCGGAAAGCCGAGGTTTTCGGCGATGGTGAAATTGGGGTAGAGCGCGTAGGTCTCGAAGGCCATGGCGACGTTGCGCGCGCCGGGGTCGAGATCGTTGACCCGGCGCCCGTCGAACAGGATGTCGCCCGAGGTGACGGTTTCCAGCCCGACGATCATGCGCAGGGTGGAGCTTTTTCCGCAGCCCGAAGGCCCGAGCAGCGCCACGAATTCGCCGTCGGCCACATCGAGGTTGAAATCCTTCACCGCATGCACCGGCCCGTGGCGCGAGGGGTAGATCTTGTTGACGTTTTCCAGCGTGATTCGCGCCATCTAGATCGCCTTTCCGCTTTGCGCGTCGAACAGGTGGAAGGCGGCGGATTCGACCGCCAGCCGCACCGGCTGGTCATGGGCGAAGATGTCGTCGGGCGGCCCCAGCGCGGTGAGCTTCACGCCGCCGGCGTCGACGATGATGATCGAGGTGGCGCCGAGCGCCTCGAACACGTCGACGCGACCCTCGATCACCTGGCGCCCGGGGCCGGGGGGCTCGCCCTCGGCGAGGACGCGCAGGTGCTGGGGGCGGATGCCCAGCGCCACGGCGCCGGATTTCCGGCCGTTCAGCCGCCGGGTCTGGGCGTCGCTGAGCGCCACGCGCAGCCCCGCCGCCGCCAGCATGGTGACGCCGTCATCGGCGGCGACGGCGGTCTCCACCACGTTGATCGCCGGCTGGCCCAGATTGCGGGCCACGAACAGGTCGTCGGGGTTTTCGAACAGGTCGCGCGGCGAACCGGTCTGCACCAGCCCGCCGCGGCCCATGACGCCGATGCGATCGCCGAGCGACAGGGCCTCGGCGTAATCGTGGGTGACGTAGAGCGTGGCGACGCTGCGCAGCGCGTCGAGCGTGTGGAACTGTTCGCGCAATTCGTGGCGGATCTTGGCGTCGAGATGGGAAATCGGTTCGTCGAGCAGAAACACGTCGGGGGCGGCGACCAGCGTGCGCCCCAGCGCGGTGCGTTGCTTCTGCCCGCCGGAGATCTCGCCGGGCCTGCGGTTCAGCAACTGGTCGATGCGCAGCAGGCGGGCGACCTCGCCGACCCGGGTCTCGATCTCCGCGCGGCCCATGCGGCGCGCGATCAGCGGGCTGGCGATGTTCTGGAACACGGTCATGTGCGGATACAGCGCGTAGGATTCGAAGGTCATGGCCACGCGGCGGCGATAGGGCGGGGTGCGGGTGACGTCGCGATCGCCCACCAGCACCCGCCCGGCATCGGCGACTTCAAGCCCGGCGATCAGGCGCAGCAGCGTGGTCTTGCCGATGCCGCTGGGGCCGACGACGACGAAGAACTCGCCTTCCTCGACGCTGAGGTCAAGGCGGTCGATGACCGGAAAATCCCAGCCCTTGCACAGCCCCTCGATCTGCAGTCTGGCCATGGGCTACCCTTTCACAACGCCGAGCGACAGCCCGCGCACCATGTAGCGGCGCAGCAGGATGAACAGGGTCACCGGCGGGATCATGGCGATCAGCGAGAAGGCCATCTGCAGGTTCCACAGGGTCTGGCTGCCATGGGTGAAGGTGGGGATGACGATGGTGAAGGTTTTCACCGCCGAGCCGACGAACAGGTTGGCGAACAGGTATTCGTTCCAGGCGAAGATCCAGCACAGGATGCCCACGGACACCATGCCCGGCAGCACCAGCGGCAGGGTGACGCGGCGAAACGCCTGAAACGGGGTGAAGCCGTCGAGATAGGCGGCTTCCTCAAGTTCGCGCGGGGCGTCGCGGAAGAACACCATCATCAGCCAGGTGGCCAGCGGCATGTTGAACACCAGGTAGAGGATGATCAGCGACATGTAGCTGTCGGTGCCCCAGGGCATGGCGTCGAACAGGAAGAACATGGGGATCAGGATCGCCACCGGCGGGAACATGCGGTTGGAGAGGATCCAGAAGGCCAGGTTCTCGCCCCCCGCCTGGCGGGGAAAGCGGGCGAAGGCGTAGCCCGCCAGCGTGCCGAGGAACAGCGACAGCGCGGTGTTGCCGGTGGCGATGATGAAGCTGTCGATCAGCGCCTTGAAGTTCGAGGGGTCGGCGAACACCGCGGCGAAGTTGCCCGGATGCCATGCGTCGGGCCAGAAGGTGGGCGAGGTGAGGTTGGTTTCGGCCGCCGACTTGAAGGCGGTGATCACCTGCCAGTAAAGCGGGAACAGGGTGAAGGCGATCCAGACGCCGAGGAACAGCAGCAGCAGCCATTTGATCAGCGTGTAGTTCTTTTCGCTCATGCCCTGGCCTTTTTCATGCGATCGCCTGCGCCTTCAGCACCTTTTTCAGGTATTTCAGGAACAGGGTGATGATCACCGCCGAGGCGGCGAAGATGACGATGGCGTAGGCGGCGGCCTCGCCGATGGCGAATTCGCGGATGCCGCGCTGGAAGGCGATGTAGGCGGGCAGCTCGGAGGATTGCGCCGGGCCGCCGGAGGTCATGACATAGACCAGGTCGACGAATTTGAAGGCGTCCATGAAACGCACGATGAAGGCGATGGCGATCACCTCTTTCAGCATCGGCAGGGTGATGCGGCGCATCACCATCCAGCCGCCGGCGCCGTCGACGCGGGCGGCCTCGTAGACCGCCGGGGGCAGGGACACGCGGCCCGAATAGATGATCAGCAGCGGCAGCGCGGTCCAGTTCCACACATCGGCGATGATGATGGTCCACAGCGAGGTCCCGGCGTTGAACCATTCCACCGGATCGTCGATCAGCCCGATGCGCAGCAGCGCCGCGTTGACCGCGCCGCTCGACGGGGTGAGCATGAATTTCCACAGCACCCCGACGATCGAGGGCGGCAGCATCATCGGCAGCACCACGAGGATCAGCAGCACGATCTGCAGCCATCGCTTCTTGACCACCTCGAACAGGGTCAGGGCCAGCACCGCGCCGAGGATCACCTCCAGCCCGGTGCCGAAGGTCAGATACAGGACCAGGTGCCAGACCGAGGCGCCGAAGCGCTCCGAGCTCAGCACGGTGGCGAAATTCTCGAACCCCACATAGCTCCAGTCCTCGCGGAACAGGCGCATCATGTTGGTGTCCTGGAAGGCGTGATAGAACATCCAGATGGTCGGGTAGATGACGATCGCCAGCAGGGTCAGCACCGGCAGGCCGACCAGCGCGATCGGCACCCAGCGGGCCACGATCAGGTTGCCGACGGTGGATTTCCGGTTGACGAACCAGTCGGGGAGGGGCGCGTCGCCGGGCATGTCTTCGCCGCTGGTCGATGCCATCGATTCGCCCCCTCGCCGTCCCGCCGTCCCGCGCGCGCGCCCCGCGTCGAACCCGCCGGGCGTCTGTTTTCGCTGCGCGTTCTGACGGATCGTTGGCGTCGGGACGCTTTGAAAACCTTGCCGCAACTTGACATGTCAGGGCGAGATTTGTCAATATGAATGCATTCATTCGGCAATGCTCATGCGGAATGCGTAATCGTTCGAATGCTTTAGCCCGCGATGACTGGCGCCGGGGCGCAGTCTGGCGGCACGGGGGCGGCCATGGCCACGATCAAGGATGTCGCCGCCGCCGCGGGGGTGTCGGTGGGCACCGTGTCCCGCGTGCTGGCGAAGAACGCGACCGTGGCGGGGCGGCTGCGCGAACGGGTCGAGGCGGCGGTGCGCGATCTGGGCTACAAGCCCAATCTGGCGGCGCGCTCGCTGCGCACCAACAAGGCCAGCATCATCGGGTTTCTGGTGCCCGACATCACCAACCCGTTCTTCGCGCAGCTGGCCAAGCATGTGGAGACGGCGGCGGCGCGGCGCGGGCTGGCGGTGATCCTGGCCAACACCCATGACGACCCGGCCACCGAGCGCCAGCAGCTGCAGGCGCTGCTGGACCACAACCCGCTGGGGGTGATCGTGGTCGCCGCCGCCGACAGCGGCCTTGGCCAATTCGACGCCCATGCGCGCATCGTGGCGCTGGATCGGGATCTGGCGGGCCATCCCTGCATCCGCACCGATCATGAAAAAAGCGCGGCGCTGGCCGCGGCGCATCTGCTGGACCTGGGGCATCGGCGCATCGGCTATATCGCCGGGCCGCAGGACACGGCGGTGGCGCGGGCGCGCCGCAAGGGATTTGCCTTGCATCTGGACGCCTGGCGGGCGCAGGGCGGCGCGGCCTGCGAACTGGAGGTGCATGAGGGCGCGTTCAGCTACGCCGCGGGCGAGGCGATCGGGCGGCTGCTGCTGGACCGCCCGGCGCGGGACCGCCCCACCGCCATCGCCGCCGCCTCGGACCAGCAGGCGATCGGCGCGATGCGCAGCGCCCGGGATCTCGGGGTCGCGGCGCCGCGCGACCTGTCCATCGTCGGCTTTGACGACATCGATCTGGCCAGCGTGGTCATCCCGCGCCTGACCACCATCCGCCAGCCCGCCGAGGCGCTGGCGGTGGCCGCGGTGGATGCGGTCCTGAGCCCGGCGGGCCGGCGCGCGGCGCCGGATCTTTTCGCCCGGCTGGTGGCGCGGGGGTCCTCGGGGCCGGCGCCCGGCGGATGAGGTTCAAGCCGCGGCTTGCCAAACCCCGGGGGGGCGCGCGAGGATGCGCCCGGGCCGCAGGACAGGCCCGCGCGCAGGAGACCGCCCATGCCCGACGCCCCCGTTGCAGATCATGTTCAAGATCCCGTTCAAGACCCCGATCAGACCCGGATGTCGCATGCCGGGGACTCGGCCGAGCCCGTGGCCCGGTTTCACGACCTCGCCGGCGCGCGGGTGTTCATCACCGGCGGCGGCAGCGGCATCGGCGCGGCGCTGACCGACGGGTTTCTGGCGCAGGGGGCCTCGGTCGCCTTCGTGCAGCGCAGCGACGCCGGCGGGTTCTGCGACGCGATGGAGCGCAAGCACGGCCGCCGGCCGCTGTTCGTGCAATGCGACCTCACCGATGTCGGGGCGCTGCGCGACGCGGTGGCGGCGGCGAAATCCGCCCATGGCCCGGTCAGCGTGCTGGTCAACAACGCCGCCAACGACCAGCGCCACGACCTCGCCGATCTGGACCCCGACGGCTGGGACGCGCTGATGAACGTCAACCTGCGCCCGCATTTCTTCACCGCGCAGGCGGTGGCCGAGGACATGAAGGCGGCGCGGCGCGGCGCGATCATCAACTATTCCTCGGTGGCCTACATGATGGGCCATGGCGAATTTCCCGCCTACGCGGCGGCCAAGGCGGCGATCACCGGGCTGACGCGCAGCCTGGCGCGCTCGCTGGGGCCGCATGGCATCCGCGCCAACGCGCTGATGCCGGGCTGGGTGCTGACCCGGCGGCAGATGGACCTGTGGGCGACCCCCGAGGGGCTGGCGGGGCATATGGAGCGCCAATGCCTGAAGCGGCATCTGACGCCCGAAGACATGGTGGCGCCGACGCTGTTTCTGGCCTCGGAGGCGTCGCGGATGATGACCGGGCAGGCGCTGGTGGTCGATGGCGGCGTGGTGGTGACGGGATGACCGGGTTCCGGCTGATCGCGCCGACGCAGTGCCGGCTTGGCGAGGGGCCGCTGTGGCACCCCGAGCGGCGGGAATTGTTCTGGTTTGACATCCTGGCGTCGACGCTGTTCGCCTGCGACGCCGATGGCGGCGGGCTGCGGCGCTGGACTTTCACCGAATCCGTGTCCGCCGCCGCCTGGGTGGATCGCGAGCATTTGCTGGTGGCCTCGGAAACCGGGATCTGGCGGCTGCATCTGGCCTCGGGCGAGTGCGAGAAGCGCTGGGATCTGGAGGCCGACAACCCGGCGACGCGCTCCAATGACGGGCGCGCCGATCCGTCGGGCGGGTTCTGGATCGGCTCCATGGGCCGCGGGACCGAACCCCATGCCGGGGCGATCTGGCGCGTGGGCGCGGGCGGGCCGGCGTTGTTTCGCGACCGGATCACCGTGGCCAACGCCATCTGCTTCGCGCCCGGGGGGGACCTCGCCTATTTCACCGACACGGTCGAACAGGTGATCTGGCGCCAGCCGCTGGACGGCGCCGGGGCGCCCGTGGGCGAGGCCTCGGTTTTCGTGGATCTGAAGGGGCGGGCCAATCCCGACGGCGCGGTCTGCGACGCCGAGGGGCATGTGTGGAACGCCCATTGGGACGGCTGGCGGGTGGTGCGCTACGCCCCGGACGGGCGCGAATCGCTGGTCGTCGAGACTCCGGTGCAGCGCCCGACCTGTCCGGCGTTCGGCGGCGAGGGCCTGCGGCGGCTGTTCGTGACCTCGGCCCGGGTCGGGCTGTCGGCGGCGGAGCTGGCGGACCAGCCGGAGGCGGGCGGGGTGCATGCCGTCGACCTCGCCGATCTGGGGGTCGAGGCGGCGGGGCAGGCGGAGCGCCGGTTCCGGCATTTCGACGACTGGCCGGCGGGGTGAGCCGCCCGGATCAGGGCGCGATCTGGGGCGCGATCTGGCGATAGAGGTCGAGATAGTCGTCGACCATGCGATCAATGCCGTAGGCGGCTTGGGCGCGGGCGCCGAGCCTTTCGATGCGCGCCGGGTCGAGCGCCGCGCCCCGGCGCAGCGCGGCGATGCGCGCGGCCAGCGCCTTCGGATCGGGGTCGGTGAGGAAATCGTCGGCGTCGGGGCCGAGGATTTCGGCCAGCGGCGGGATCGCGTAGCCGGCGACGGCGCAGCGGCTGATGAGCGCCTCGATGGCGACCGTGGGCAGGCCCTCCCATCGCGAGGTCATGACCAGCAGGCGGGCGCGGGCCATGCGCGCCAGGGTCGCGGCGTGGTCGAGCCCGTCGAGGCGGCGCAGGTTGTCGAGACCGCGCGCCGATATGGCGGCGTCGACCTCGGGCGCGAGCTCCCCGGCGCCGACCATGACGATGCGCAGGCCGCGCGGCAGCAGGGCGGCGGTCTCGACGAAGGCCAGCGGATGTTTCTGAGGCGCGAGGCGGCCGACGAACAGCAGGTCGATGTCGCGATGCGCGCGGCGCGCGGCGCGCGGCGCGGCGACGCCGTTTTCGATCACCCGCGCCGGGCCGCGATGGCGGATGCCCCGGGCGCGGGCCAGGTCGCGATCGGCGCGCGACACGAAGGCGGTGGCGTCGACGGCGAGCCCCAGCGCCCGTTCGGGCCAGGCGCGCAGGCCCAGCCGCCCGTCCCGCGCCAGCCCGTGAAAGCCGTGCACGGTGTAGACCAGCCCCAGCCCGCGCCGAAACGCCCGCAGCGCCGCGCAGGCCGCCGCCGCGCGGGCGCCATGGGCGTGCAGCAGGTCGCCGCGGGCGCAGAGCGGGGCGATGGCGCGGGCCATGACCGGCGCCGGCCCGCGCCCGGGATAGGCGGCGAAGACGTGGGGGAGCTCGGCGAACAGGGCGCGCAGGTCCGGTTCGGCGTTCTGGGGCAGGATCACCCGCTGGGCCGGGGCGCCGGGGCGCCGGGCCAGCCCGCGCGCCAGATGCGCCACGATCACCGCGCCGCCGCCGAGCCGGTCGTCGGGGACGATGTGCAGAACGGTCACGGCGCGCCGCCCTCGCGCGGCGACGGGCGCGGGCGGCGCGATGCGCGCGGAACTGCGGCGCGGGCGGGCGGCGTCAGCAGGCGGATTTGCACAGCCGGTCGCGCATGTGTTCGAGGGCGGCGCGCAGGGCGGCGGTCTCGGCCTCGGTCATGCCCGCGGTGGCGTCGCTGAGCATGCCGTTGGTCAGCGGCGCGATCTGCTCGAGGATGCTGGCCGCCGCCTCGGTGGGGATCACCTGCTTGGCGCGGCGGTCGTCGGGATGCGGGCGGCGCACCACCAGCCCGCGCTTTTCCAGCCGGTCCACATAGCCGCACAGGGTCATCGGCTCCACGCCCATGCGTTCGGCCAGATGGGTCTGGCGCGCGCCCCTGGCGGCGACCGCGTGCACCAGGGCGCGGGCCTCGCCGCTGGTCAGCTCCAGCCCGGCCTCCGAGACCCGGCGTTCCATGTTGGCGCGCAGCAGGCGCGCGACGTCGGTGATCAGGAAGCCAAGCGATTGCGGACTGATCTTTGCGTGCGGCATGTGCGGATGGGGTCCGATCGGTGTCTTGGGTGGAAAAACGGGTGAAATTGCGCGAAAAACCGGCGTGACGCGGGCGTTTTCCCGGGCGCGAGTCGCCGGGCGCGTTCAGCTTGGACAATATGGGCGCCTTACGAAGCGGATCAAGGGGCGATGGGCGCGCTGATGTCGCAACTGGCGCGTCAAGGCGGCGATTGCGTCGGGTTCCGGCTTGCGGCGCGGGCGGCGCGGCCTAGGCTGGGGCGCCGCCGCGCCAGCCGACAGGACCCGGGACATGCAGGATTTCACCCAGGATTTCACCCAGAATTTCACCCAGAACGCCATCCAGAACGCCAGCCGGTATTTCGCCTCGCCGCCGCCGCCGTTTCATTTTGGCGCCGGGGCGCTGGAGCGCCTGGGCCCGGAGGCCGCGACGCTGGCCCGCGGCGGGCGCGCGACGCTGATCGCCGATCCCTGGCTGCTGGACGCCGGGGCGCTTGCGCCGGCGCTGGACGGGCTGGCGCGGGCCGGGATCGACGCCGTGGTTTTCGCGGATTTCGAGGGCGAGCCGAAGCTTGCGCATCTGCGCGCCGCCATCGACGCGGCGCGGGGCGCGGGGCTGGTGATCGGGGTCGGCGGGGGCAGCGCGCTCGACATCGCCAAGATCGCCGCGGTCTGCGCGGCGGGCGCGGAGGCCGCCGCCCGCGACCCGCTGCGCTACGCGCTGGCGGCGCATCCGCTGCCCGCCCGGCGCGCGGCGCTGCTGCTGGTCCCGAGCACCGCCGGGACCGGCGCCGAGGCGAGCTCGACCAGCGTTTTCGCCGGCGAGGCGGGGCGCAAGGCCTGGCTCTGGGGGGCTGAATCCAAGCCGGATCTGGTGCTGCTGGATCCGGGGCTGACGGTCTCGCTGCCGCCGGACCTGACCGCCTGGTGCGGCATGGATGCGCTGGTCCACGCCTTCGAGGCGGTCACCAACCGCAACGCCCATGCCGGCGCCGCGCTGTATGGGCTGGCGGCGCTGCGGCTGATATCGGGGGCGCTGGCGCGGGCGGTGGCGGCGCCCGGCGACCTGGCGGCGCGAAGCGACATGCTGCTGGGGTCGTTCTACGCCGGGGTGGCGATCGACAATTGCGGCGTCGCCATCGCCCATAATGTCAGCCATGCGCTGGCCGGGCTGGCCCCGGTGCATCACGGGTTGGCGACGGCGCTGGGATTCGAAGCGACGCTGCCCTGGCTGGTCGCGGGGCGGGGCCCGGGGATGGAGGCCGCGGCGCGGGCCTGCGGGCTGGGCGCGGCGCGGGACCTGCCGGGCTGGGCGACGGGGCTGATGGATCGCTGCGCCATCGCGCGGGCGCTGCCCGGGGCTTTCGCGCAGGTGAGCGCCGCGGCCATCGCCGCCGAAATGGCGGCCCCCGAAAACGCCCCCATGCTCAAGGCGACGATCCGCCCCGTGGGCGCCGCCGAGATCGCCGAGATCGCCGCCGCCATGCGCGCGCTGGCCCCCGCACCCCCGCATGAGGCCGGATCATGAGCCGCATCGCCGCCATCGAGATCACCCGCCACCGGCTGCCGCTGGACCCGCCGTTCAAGGCCAGCTGGGACGGGCGGGCGCGGCGCCATTTCGACGCCGCCATCGTGCGGGTCACCGATGACGAGGGCCGCCAGGGGATCGGATCGGGCGATCTGATGCTGGGATTCGAGGGCCATGAGGACCTGTTCATCGGCCAGGACCCGCGCCATGCGGAGCGGCATTTCGAGACCCTGTCCCACATCCAGTTCCATTGCGGCCGCTGCTGGCCGCTGGATCTGGCGCTGTGGGATCTGAGCGGCAAGATTACGGGCGAGCCGGTCTGGCGCATGCTGGGCGGGCGCGCCGACCGGGTGCGGCTGTATGCGTCCTCGGGGGTGCTGCGCGACGCAGGGGCCATGGTCGCGACCGCCGAGCGCTATCTGGAGGCCGGGTTCCCGGCGATGAAGCTGCGGTTCTCGTCCTCGGCGGGCGGGCGCGGCGGCTGGCGCGCCGACATGGCGGCGCTGGAGGCGATCCGGGCGCGCATCGGCGACCGGCTGGCGCTGATGGTGGATTGCAATCAGGGCTGGCGCATGCCCTGGGACCGGGGCGCGCCCTGGACCCTGAAGGAGGCGCTGGAGGTGGCCCGCGAACTTGAACGCCTCGGCGTTCACTGGATGGAGGAGCCCTTGCATCGCGGCGATCGCAAGGGCATGGCGGCGCTTTGCGCGCGCACCGACATCCGCATCGCCGGCGGCGAGATGACCCGCGAGCTTTACGAATTCCGCGACCTGATCGAGGGGCGCTGCCTTGACGTGCTGCAGCCCGACGCGGCGCTGGTGGGGGGGCTCACCGGGCTGCGCCGGGTGGCGCTGATGGCGCGCGAGGCGGGGGTGGCGTTCACGCCGCACAGCTGGACCAACGGCGTCGGCGTGCTGGCCAACGCGCATCTGACTGCCGGAACAGGCGAGGCGGCGTGGATGGAATGGCCGTTCGACCCGCCGGACTGGTCGCCCGAACGCCGGGATTTCATGTTGTCGTCGCCGCTGGAGGCGCGCGACGGCTTTCTGATTCTGGACGAGACGCCGGGGCTGGGGATCGCGCTGGACGAGGCGGTTCTGGCGAGAACGCTCATGGATTGAATGTCATGCGCATGGACGCAATCAGGGATTGGCGGCTTCCTGCCGCCGCGCCATGTCCTGAAACCAGCCGGTGAGCGTCGCGGCCATGGGGTGGCCGGCCCGGTGCGCCAGCCAGTAGCCGTTGTCGGTGCGCACACGCAGGCCCTCGAGTTCCACCAGCTGCCCGGATTTCAGCGGCGGTTCGGCCAGATGCAGCCAAGCCAGGGCGACGCCCAGCCCTTCCGTCGCCGCCTGCAGGGTGAGCGCGTAATTGTCGTAGAGATAGACCTTCGCCGGGGGCTGGTATTCGACGCCGCGCCGCGCCAGCCATTCGCGCCATGACAGCCAGTTCACGTCGTCGGGGCGTTCGTGGATCAGCGGGACGCCGGGCAGCGCGGCGGGGTCGACGTCGCGCCGCCCGCCGAAATGCCTTTGGGCGAAATCCGGCGAGCAGACCGGGAACAGCTGTTCGCCGAACAGCCTGGCGCTGTCGCCGTCGCGCCAGCGGCCGTCGCCGAAACGCAGGGCGAAATCGATCTCGTCGAGATCGAAGATCGCCCCGGCGTCGGCGGTGATCATGCGCAGTTCATGCGCCGGAAGCAGCTTTTGCAGCGCCGAGAAGCGCGGCATCAGCCATAGATGCGCGAAGCCGTAGGAGCAGCCCACCGACAGGGTGTCCGCGCCCCGCGGCCCGGCGATGCGACCCGCCGCCTGACGTATGTGACCGAGGCCGAGCTTCACCGCGTCATGCAGGTCGCGCCCGGCCTCGGTGAGTTCGACGCGATGGTGCAGGCGGGTGAAGAGCTTGACCTCCAGCAGCGCCTCCAGCGCCGCCACATGGCGGCTGACCGAAGGTTGCGTGGCGCCAAGCCGCGCCGCCGCCCGGGTGAAGCCGCCCGCGTCCACCGCCGCCTCGAAGGCCGCGAGGTGGTTGAGCGCCGCCCTCATGCGCCTGTCCAGATTCATGGTTCTCGTCCACCTCGCATGCGTTGAGCGTATGTCAGCATAACGATTTGTCTGGCGCGCGCCCAGCGGCGATTGGCTAGGTTCCGGTGATGCGGGCGCGACGGGCGAGGGCCGAAACCATGACCAGACACGACTGTTCCCAGTTCGATTATTCGCAGTTCGATTTTTCGGGCGGCTACGATCTTCTGGCGCGGGGGTTCGAGACCGGCGGGGCCGCGCAGATCCCTTTCGTGCAGCAATGCCATGAATTCAACATGCGGTTCATGGGGTATAACGCCTGGGAATTCTATTCGAACCCGGAAAAATTCGTCTACGGGGCGATGAAGACCGCGCATGACCTGGGATTCGACACGCCGGACCTGTGCTGGGACGCCTACAACATCGAGGCCGAGGCCATCGGCTGCAAGCTGGTGACGTTTGACGACCTGACCCCGGCGATCGACAACACCGCGCCGCTGGTGACGTGCGAAAAGGACCTGGCGCGGCTGAAACCCATTGATCTGGGGGCCGGGCGGGTGCCCTTCGCCATGGATGTTTCGAGCCTGTTTCGCGAGGTGACGGGGGTCGAGCCCTCGTTGGTGTATTGCGCGCCCTTCACGCTGGCCTCGCATGTGATGACCTTCGAGGCGCTGGTGCTGGCGATGCGCGACGACCCGGCTTACGTGCATCGGGTGATGACCTACCTCACCGACGAGGTGCTGGCCCCCTACATCAACGATTTCCTGCGCCGGTTTCCCGGCGTGAAGGTGGCGCCGGGCAGCGATGCGGTGGCGTCGCTGCCGTTCATATCCTTGCAGATGCTGGAGGATTTCGCGCTGCGCTATATCGAGCGCCTGCGCGACCTGACCGGCGGCAAGGCCATCGTCGACAATTGGTGGGGCGACAGTTTCGTCGAGGATCAGCGGGATTTCTGGGCGCTGAAGCTGCGCGCCAACCCGCTGTATCTGAAGGTGCAGGATCCGGACCTGTTCCGGGTCGGGGCGCAGGGGGCGAAGGATTTCGCGCTTGAGCGCGACCTGCCGGTGATGTTCGGCGTGTCCAACAACCTGCTGGCGCAGGGGCCGGCGGAGGCGATCGAGAAACGCATCCACGAATATCTGGAGATCGCCGAGCCCGGCGGCAAGAACCTGCTGTATCTGTGCAATTTCAGTTCCGAGACCCCGGTGGAGCATGTCCGCGCCTCGGTGGCGGCGATCGAAAAATACCGGCGCGGCGAACGCCCCTGGGCGGGGCTGCGCGAAAGCGGGACCCCCGAGGCGGCGGAATACGAGAAATTCGGGCGCAAGGCGGCGGCGGCGAACCCGGCGCCGCAGGCGCAAAGCGGGCTCGGCGCGGATCAGGACGCGCTGCTTGACGACCTGTTCGAACAGGTGATCGACGGCGACGAGGTCGCGGCGCTCGACTCGGTCAACCGGGCGCTGGCGACGGGGATCCCCATCGGCGCGATCCTCGACGACGCGCTGATCGCCGCGATGGAGGAGGTCGGCGGCATGTTTTCCGACGGCACGATCTTCGTGCCCGAGATGCTGCTGTCGGCCCGCGCGATGAAGGGCGGGCTGGAGGTCCTGCGCCCGCTGCTCAGCCGGACCAATGCCAAACCCAAGGGGCTGGTGATGCTGGCCACGGTGCAGGGCGACGTGCATGACATCGGCAAGAACCTGGTGGGCATGATGCTGGAGGGCGCCGGCTACAAGGTGGTGGATCTGGGCGTCAACAAGGACAGCGACGAGATCCTGGCGCAGGCGCTGGCGCTCAACCCCGACGTGATCGGGCTGTCGGCGCTGCTGACCACCACCATGCCCAACATGGGCAAGGTGATCCGCCGGTTCCGCGAGGCGGGGGCGGCATTCCCGATCATCATCGGCGGCGCCCCGGTGACTCAGGAATTCGCCGACGCCGTCGGCGCCGACGGCTACGGCGCCGACGCGCCGGGGGCGGTGGCGCTGGTGCATGCGCTGGCGGCGCGGGGCGAGCTTGGCGAGCCCCGGGCCGCAGCGGCGTCCTGACCGGGGGCAAGGCGCAAGAAAAAGGGCGCCCCGAGAATCGGGGCGCCCGAAAAGAGCCGGCGGCGCGAACGCCTAGCCGCCGGAGGAATTGGCCGGCTGGGCCTGCTGGAACGGCGTGCGCTGGCGCGAGAACTTGGCGCCGCCGGTGCCGGGCATCAGCTCGAAGCCCAGCTCGAACTGGATCAGCGTCGATTTGAGCTGGTCATAGGGCTTGCGGTCGCCGTCGAGCGTCGCCTTGCCGGCGGCGATCTGGTCGTCGAACGAGGCCGCGCCCATCATCACCTGCTCCAGATCGGCGCGATTGATGGTCACGGTCAGATCCGCGTCATCCGACTGGTAGCCCTCGATGTTGGTGAGCGTGGCGTTGCTCATCTCAAGGACGAATTTCTCGTCGATGTCGGGAAGCGAGAGGTTGATGACGAAGGCCATGCCCGCGGCCTTTTCGCTGTCCATGCGCACCCCGAGGAAGTCGAGCCACAGTTCGGTCGACATGGCCTTGATCATGTCGGGACCGGCGGTGTCCGGCGTCGCGCCCTGCGGAATGCCGTTGCGCAGTTCGTAGGCCGCGGCGAGGAAGCTGTTGCGCACGCTCGGGCTTTCCTTCTGGTAGCCATACTGTTCGAAGGCGTCGGCCAGCAGATCCTTGGCCGGCTGGTTGTCCGGTTCGGCATAGACCAGCTTGTTGAGGATCTCCTGCGCCAACCGGTATTTGCCGGCATCGTACAATTCCTGTCCGCGCGCCAGAATCGGCGCCGATCCGCCCATCATCTCCACATAGAGCGGCGCCGAATCCTCGGGCGACAGCGGGGTCAGCGTGGCCGGGTTGCCGTCCCAGTAGCCCAGATAGCGGTTGATCACCGCCCGCGCGTTGTGTTCGACCGAGCCGTGATAGGAGCGCGCCGCCCATTGCCCCTGCAGGCTTTCGGGGACCTTGTAGACATTCTGGATCTGGTTGATCGTCACCCCCTGATTGGCCAGGAACAGCACGCCGTTGTTGAGATTGGCGTAGGTGTCGCGCTGGGTGCGCATCACCTCCTGCACGCGGTCGTTGCCAAAGCGCGGCCATGAATGCGCGGAGAACATCACCTCGGCCTCCTGGCCGAACAGGTAGAGCGACCGGTTGATTTCCTTGGACCATTTGAGCGCGTCGCGCACCTTGGCGCCGCGCAGGGTGTAGATGTTGTGGATGGTGCCGGTGATGTTCTCGGCCGCCCAGAAGGCCCTGGTCTCCGGCAGGTAGGTGTTCATTTCGGCGGGCGCCTCGGTGCCCGGGGTGTTCTGGAAGATCATCTTCACGCCGTCGACGACCATCTCCTCGAGATCGTCCTCGATGGTCACGTTGGGCGCGATCAGGCCGAGTTTGCCGGCGGAGGTGTTCTTGCCGATCGACTGGTCCACATGGCCGTAGGGGCTGCGCGGCAGCAGCACGCCGTATTGAAAGAACATGCGCCGGTTCATGGCGTTGCCGGCGTAGACGTTCTCGGCGACCGCCTCCTCCAAGAAGCCTTCAGGCGCGATGATCTGCACCTTGCCCGATCGCACGTCGGCTTCGTCGACGACCCCGCGCACGCCGCCGAAATGATCCGCGTGCGAATGCGAATAGATCACCGCGACCACCGGGCGTTCGCCGAGCTGTTCGTTGATGAAGGCCAGCGCCGCGGCGGCGGTTTCCTTGGCGGTCAGCGGATCGAGGACGATCCAGCCGGTGTCGCCCTTGACGAAGCTGATATTGGAGAGGTCGTAGCCGCGCACCTGGTAGATCTTGTCGGGCACGACCTCGAACAGCCCGTAGCCCATGTTCAGGGTCGCCTGACGCTGCAATGACGGGTTGATGCTGTCGAAGACCTCGCCCTTCAGCAGCCAGTCATAGCTTTCCATGTCCCAGGCGACATTGCCGGCCTCGGCCATGATCTTCTTGTAGGGCGGCGCGGCGATGAAGCCGCGTTTGGCCTCCTCGAAATCGCGCTCGTCGGCGAAGGGAAGGGTGTCGCGCAGCAGCTGCTGCTTCTCGATGGTGAAACTCGAGGGCGGGTGGCCTTTCTTGTCGAAATGCCCGCCCGCCGCGCCGTCCGCGGCAAATGTTGGGGACGCGCCCGCCAACGTGGCCGCGGCCAGGCAGGCCGCTGAAAGAATGTCGCGTCGAATCGGGTTCAGCATGGATGGGTCGCCTCTACAGAATGTCGTGCCTGTTGATTTCGAGAGGCCAGTATAGACTCTGAATTCCAGATTGCGAGCGTGCCACTAAATTACCTTTATTGGGGTATTTTCGCCCGCCACCCCGCCCGCCGGCCCGCCCGCCGGCCCGCGCATTTTCGACGGGCGGCGCGCCAGGCGATCCGTGAGCGCGTCGCCCGCGCGGCAATCCTTCGCGCCTAGAGCGGAATGAAATCGAGCCGCTCGCCCGCTGTCAGCGCGTCGCGATCGGCGGGGATGATCGCCAGCCCGTCGGCGCGGCAGATCAGCGAGATCTTGGCCGAGAACGACGGGTCCAGCAGTTCGACCACCGGGCGCCCGGTGGCGGCGCGCCCGGTGATGCGCGCCGGGCGGTATTCGCGCCGCCCGGGGCGGCGCGAAAAGCCCTCGGCGATCTCGACGCTCAGCATCGGCGGTTCGGTTCGGGTCAGCCCGGCGCATCTGGCGGCGATGGGCGCGCCGATGACCTGCCAGGTGGTGAAGGCGGCCACCGGATTTCCGGGCAGGCCCAGATAGATCGCGTCGCCCAACGCGCCGAGCGCCAGCGGCTTGCCGGGCTTCATGGCGATCTTCATCGCTTCGACGCGGCCGCCGGCGCGGGTGAGCTGTTCGATCATGTGATCTTCGTCGCCCACCGACACGCCGCCGGTGGTGACGACGATGTCGGCGCTGCGCGCGGCGTCGCGCAGCGCGTCGCGCAGCTTGTCGGGGTCGTCCTCGACGGCGCCGAAATCGCGCAGCTCGGTCCAGGGGCGGGCCATGGCGGCGAGCATCATGTAGCGGTTGGAATTGTAGATCTTGCCGGGGGCCAGCGGCAGGCCCGGCTGGCGCAGCTCGCTGCCCGTGCAGAACAGCGCGATGCGCAGCTTGCGCCGCACCGGGATGGCGGTCAGCCCCACCGAGGCCACGGCGCCGATTTCGCGCGCGCCCAGTTCCCGCCCGGCGGGGACCAGCGGCGCCCCGGCGGCGCAGTCTTCGCCGGCGCGGCGGATGTTGCGCCCCTGCGCGACGGCGAAATCGAGGGTGACGCGATCGCCGTCGCGCCTGGCGTGTTCCTGCATGATCACCGCATCGGCGCCGGCGGGGATCTGGGCGCCGGTGAGGATGCGCATGCAGGTGTCAGGGGACACCCGCCCGGCGGCGGCGGCATCATCCCCGGCCGCCACCCGCCCGGCGACGCGCAGCCGCCACGGGCCCTCGCCCGCGAGCCCGGCGGTGTCCAGCGCGTAGCCGTCCATGGCGGAATTGTCGAAGGGGGGCAGGGGGAAAGGCGCGGCGATGGTTTCGGCCAGCACCCGGCCCGCGGCCTCGGTCAGCGCCACGGTTTCGATCTCGGTCACCGGGCGGGCCAGGGCCAGCCCCTTGGCGCGGGTGACGTCCACGGGGATCAGGTCGGCGCGGACGCCGTTGACGGGGGCGGAATCGCAATCGAATCCGGGTGGGGCCCCGGGCGGGGTGGCGGGCGGGGTGGCGGGCGGGGTGGCGGTCACGGTGCGTCTCCTGCGCGCTTGCGCCGCCGCCCCCGGCGCGGCTGCGCCGGGTCGGGGGCGGCTGGGGCTATTGGGCGGCGGCCAGGGGCGCGGGGTCTCTGGCGGGGCGCGGCGCGGGCCGGGAAAGGTCGACGCCCTCGATGCGGGCGGCCGCGGCGAGACGCCCGGTCAGGGCGTTGGCGGCCCGGGCCCAGGCGATCTGTTCGAGCTTTTCGCGGATCTGCGCCTTCACCGCCTCGAAGGGCAGTTGCGCGCCGATCGCCTTTGCGTCGAGGCGGATCAGGTGGAAGCCGTAGCGGGTCTCCACCGGCGCGGCGCTGATTTCGCCCTCGGCCATGGTTTCCAGCGCGGCGTCGAATTCGGGCACGGTTTCGCCGCTGCCGATCTGGCCCAGCGAACCGCCATTGGCCTTGGAGGGGCAGTCGGAGTTTTCCTGCGCCAGTTCGCTGAACGCCTTGGGGCGGCGGGCGAGGATGTCCAGCGCCGCCTCGGCGCGGGCGCGGGCCCCCTTGCGCGCGCCGGGATCCCTGGGGTCGGCGGCGAACAGGATATGCGCGGGGTCGTAGAGATTGGGGGCGCGGAAGGCCTGCGGGCGGGCGTCGTAGACGGCGCGGCAGGCGGCGTCGGTCACGTCCTCGGGCACGGCTTCGGTTTCCAGCAGGGCGCGGATCAGGGCGTCGTCGTCGGTTTCGCGCCGGCCCTCGTCGATCAGCTGGGGGTCGGGGTCGAGACCGAGGCGCGCGGCCTCCTGCAGCAAGAGGGCGCGGATCGCCAGCGCCCTGGCGGCGGCGCGCCAGGCCAGCCCCGGCTTGCCGGCGGGGGCGGCGTGGTTCTGGGCTTCGGCGGCGATCGCCGCCGAAGCTATGGTCTGCCCGTTGACGACAACGTCGGGGAACAGCGGTTTGCTCATGATCTTGTCCTCAACGGGGGGTCAGGTCCGCGAACGCCGGGTGCGCACGATCTGGTAGCCGGGCCGCCAGAGGTAGCGCACCGGCGCCGAGAGCATATGCACGAGTCGGGTGAACGGGAAGATCAGGAAGATCGTCAGGCCCAGCGCGATATGCAGCTTGAAGATCGGGTTGACGTCCTGAATGTAGCTCGCCGCCTGGCTGTCGAAGGTGAAGATGCCCAGCGCCCATGACATGAACTTGACCATCTCGCCGCCGTCCAGATGCGCGAGGCTGATCGGCACCGAGGCCAGGCCAAGCGCCAGCTGCGCGATCAGCAGCAGGATGATGGCGGTGTCCGCGAAGCTGGAGCTGGCCCGCACCCGCGGGTCGGATATCCGGCGATGCGCCAGCATGATCGCGCCGGCGATGGCCGCGAGCCCGGCGACGCCGCCGCCCACCGCCGCCAGCAGCTGCTTGGCGCCGTGGGATATGCCGATGGCCTCGAAGATCTGGATCGGCGTCAGCAGCCCGATCAGGTGGCCGAAGAAGATGATCAGCACGCCGACATGAAACAGCACCGAGCCGATGATCAGCTGCTTGCGCCGCAGCAGCTGCGAGGAGCTGGATTTCCACGTGTAGGGGTCGCGTTCGTAGCGCGCGACCGAGCCGATCAACAGCACCGACAGGGCGATGTAGGGATAGATTCCAAAGAAGAAATCGTGCATGTCCGCCTCCTAGTTGCTTGCCGCGCCGGCCGGGGCCGGCTGGGGATTGGGCGCAGTCCGGGTCATGCCCGCCTCCATTCTCGGATCCATCTTCGCCAGCAGATCGCGGGTCGCGGGGCAGCCGGCGCCGGGGTCGGGTCCGAAGGTGATCTCGGCTTCCTGCCAGACATCGTCGAGCGCCTCCAGATCCTCGGGGTCGTCGTCCTTGACGCTGAGCAGTTCGCGCACCGCGTCGTCGGCCCCGGCGATCCCGGCGATGCCGGCGATGGCGTCGAGCGCCGCCGCGTAATGGCTTTCGCGCCGGTGCAGGCGTTCGGCCAGCGCGGCGACGATGTGCCCGGCCTCGGCCAGGATCTCGCGCCCCTCGGCCAGCGGCCTCGCGGACAGGTATTCGAGCAGGATCGGCAGGTGATCCGGCAGTTCGGCGCTGGCCAGATCGAAGCCGCCGGCCCGGTAGGTTTCCAGCAGGTCCACCATGGCCGGGCCGCGATCGCGGCTTTCGCCGTGGATATGCTCGAACAGGTTCAGCGACAGGGTGCGCGAGCGGTCGAACAGCAGCACGTAGCGTTCCTGCAATTCGTAGAGGTCCAGCCGGTCCAGATCGTCGAGCAGCGGCGCGAGCGCGGCGAGCGCGGCGGGGGGCAGGATCGCCTCCGCCGCCAGCGCCTGGGCGATTTCGCCCCGCGCCGCCTTGAGATCGGCGCTGGGATAGCTCAGCAGCGCCGACAGCGCCTTGAAGGGGGCGATCATCACGAGGCCTCCGTCGGCGCGGCGGTTTCGGTCTGGGGCACGACGAATTTTCGCGACCCGAACAGCTTGCCGCCGCTCGACCCGGTGGAGCAGCCGTTGCCGTCGGTGAAGCCGCAGCCCGACCGCAGCTCCAGCGCGTCCTGCACGTTTTCGCGATGGGTGGTGGGGACCACGAAGCGGTCCTCGTAATCGGCGATGGCCATGGTGCGATACATGTCCTCGATGTCCTGAGGGTCGAGGCCGACGCGCTTGGCGATGCCGATGTCGATCACCCCGTCCACGGTTTTCGAGCGCATGTAGCCGCGCATGGCCAGCATGCGTTCCAGCGCCGCCACCACCGGGGCCTCGTCGCCGGCGGTGAGCATGTTGGCGAGGTAGCGCACCGGGATGCGCAGGGACCGCACGTCGGGCATGTCCCGGTCGATGCCGATCTTGCCCGCCTCGGCCGCGTTCTGGATCGGCGACAGGGGCGGGATGTACCAGACCATGGGCAGGGTGCGGTATTCGGGATGCAGCGGGAAGGCGATCTTCCAGTCCATCGCCATTTTCCAGATCGGGCTGTGCCGGGCGGATTCGATCCAGGCCTCGGGCACGCCGTCGCGCCGCGCCGCCGCCTGCACCTCGGGGTCGTTGGGATCGAGGAACAGGCCGAGCTGGGCGTCATACAGATCCATTTCGCTGGCGGCGGCCGCGGCCTCCTCGATCTTGTCGGCGTCATAGAGCATCACCCCCAGATAGCGGATGCGCCCGACGCAGGTTTCCGAGCACACCGTCGGCATGCCGCTTTCGATGCGCGGGTAGCAGAAGGTGCATTTCTCGGATTTGCCGGATTCCCAGTTGTAGTAGATCTTCTTGTAGGGGCAGCCGGAGACGCACATGCGCCAGCCGCGGCATTTTTCCTGGTCGATCAGCACGATGCCGTCTTCTTCGCGCTTGTAGATCGCGCCCGAGGGGCAGGATGCGACGCAGGTCGGGTTCAGGCAGTGTTCGCACAGCCGCGGCAGATACATCATGAAGGTGTTTTCGTATTCGCCGTAGATGTCCTTCTGCACGCCCTCGAAATTGCAGTCCTTCGAACGCTTGGAAAATTCGCCGCCGAGGATTTCTTCCCAGTTCGGGCCCCATTCGATCTTTTCCATGCGCAGGCCGGTCAGCTTCGAACGCGGGCGCGCGGTGGGGAAGGCCTCCATCTCGGGCGCCGATTTCAGGTGGTCGTGGTCGAAATCGAAGGGTTCGTAGAAATCGTCGATCTCGGGCAGGTCGGGATTGCCGAAGATGTTGGCGAGGATGCGCCACTTGGCGCCCTGCCTGGGCTGCAGCTTGCCCAGGCGGTTGCGGGTCCAGCCGCCGTTCCAGCGGTTCTGGTTTTCCCAATCCTTGGGATAGCCGATGCCGGGCTTGGTTTCGACATTGTTGAACCAGGCGTATTCGACGCCCTCGCGGCTGGTCCAGACGTTCTTGCAGGTGACGGAGCAGGTGTGGCACCCGATGCATTTGTCGAGGTTCAGCACCTTGCCGATCTGTGCGCGGACTTTCATGGATCAGGCCTCCTTCTTCGCGGAAAGATCGGGCTTGGCGGGATTGTCGAGCCAGTCGACCTTGGTGAGCTTGCGCACGATGACGAATTCGTCGCGGTTCGATCCCACGGTGCCGTAATAGTTGAAGCCGTAGGATTGCTGCGCGTAGCCGCCGATCATGTGGGTCGGCTTCAGCGTGGTGCGGGTCACCGAGTTGTGGATGCCGCCGCGCAGCCCGGTCTGCTGGGAGCCCGGCGTGTTCACGATCTTTTCCTGCGCGTGATACATGAACAGCGTGCCGGTCTTGATGCGCTGGGACACCACCACCCGGGCGGTCAGCGCGCCGTTGACGTTGTAGGCCTCGACCCAGTCGTTATCCACCAGACCGGCGGTCTTCGCGTCATCCTCGGACATCCACACCACCGGGCCGCCCCGGTTGAGGGTGAGCATCAGCAGGTTGTCCGAATAGGTCGAATGGATGCCCCATTTCTGATGCGGGGTGATGAAGTTCAGCACCACGTGCTTTTCGTTGTCGCGCGCCGCGGTGTTCACGTCATGGGTGATGGTCTTCAGGTCCACCGGCGGGCGCCAGGTGCAGAAACCCTCGCCGAAGGCGCGCATCCACAGGTGGTCCTGATACAGCTGCTGGCGCCCCGACAGGGTGCGCCAGGGGATCAGTTCATGCACGTTGGTGTAGCCGGCGTTGTAGCAGACATCTTCGGATTCGATCCCCGACCATGTGGGCGAGGAGATGATCTTTCGCGGCTGCGCGGCGATGTCGCGAAAGCGGATCTTTTCGTCTTCCTTGGGCCTGGCCAGATGCGCATGTTCGCGCCCGGTGATCTTTGACAGCGCCTCCCAGGCCTTGACGGCGACTTCGCCGTTGGTCTCGGGCGCCAGCATCAGGATCACCTCGCAGGCGTCGATGGCGGTGTCGATCCTGGCCATGCCCTTCGTGGCCCCGTCCTCGGTCACCACGCCGTTGAGATCACGCAGGCGCCGGACCTCGGGCTTGGTGTCCCAGGCGATGCCCTTGCCGCCATTGCCGACCTTGTCCATCAGCGGCCCCAGCGCGGTGAAGCGTTTGTAGAGGTTGGGATAATCCCGCTCGACCGCGATGTAGTTCGGGGCGGTCTCGCCGGGGATCAGATCGCATTCGCCCTTCTTCCAGTCGCGCACCTGGTCCTGGGCGATCTCCGCCGGGGTGTCGTGCAGGATCGGCAGCGCGACCACGTCGGTCTCGACGCCCAGCGCCTCGGGCGCCACCTCGGAGAATTTCCTGGCGATGAACTTGAAGATCTCCCAGTCGGATTTGGACTCATAGGCCGGGTCCACCGCCGCCTGCAGCGGGTGGATGAAGGGGTGCATGTCCGAGGTGTTGAGATCGTCCTTTTCGTACCAGCTGGCCGTGGGCAGCACGATGTCGGAATAGACGGCCGTGGTGGACATGCGGAAATCGATGGTCACCAGCAGGTCGAGCTTGCCCTCGGGCGCCGCGTCATGCCATTTCGCCTCGATCGGCTTGGTGCGGCCCTCCGCGCCCAGATCCTTGCCCAGAACGCCGTGATCGGCGCCCAGCAGGTGCTTGAGGAAGTATTCATGCCCCTTGCCTGACGACCCCAGCAGGTTGGAGCGCCACACGAACAGGTTGCGCGGCCAGTTCTCCGGCGCGTCCGGGTCTTCGCAGGACATTTCCAGTTCGCCGGATTTCAGCTTTTCGGCGATGTAGGGGGCGATGTCCTTGCCCGCCGCCTTCGCCGCCTTCGCGACCTCCAGCGGGTTGGTCTTGAGCGCCGGGGCGGAGGGCAGCCAGCCCATGCGCTCGGCGCGGATGTTGTAGTCGATGAGGCTGGCGTCGGTCCAGTCGCCCTCGGGCGCGGTGGGGGACAGGATTTCCTTGGCCTCCAGCGTCTCGTAGCGCCACTGGTCGGTATGGGCGTACCAGGCGGAGGTGGCGTTCATGTGCCGCGGCGGGCGCGCCCAGTCGAGCGCGAAGGCCAGCGGCTGCCAGCCGGTCTGGGGGCGCAGCTTTTCCTGGCCCACGTAATGGGCCCAGCCGCCGCCCGACTTGCCGACGCAGCCGCACATCACCAGCATGTTGATGATGCCGCGGTAGTTCATGTCCATGTGGTACCAGTGATTCAGACCGGCCCCGAGGATGACCATCGACTTGCCTTCGGTCTTTTCGGCGTTGAGCGCGAATTCCCGCGCCACGGCGATGATCTTGTCGCGCGGCACGCCGGTGATCTTTTCGGCCCAGGCGGGAGTGAAGGGCAGGTCGTCGTCATAGTCGGCGGAGACGAATTCGCCGCCCAGCCCGCGATCCAGCCCGTAATTGGCGCAGAACAGGTCGAAGACGGTGGCGACGTAGGTCTCGCCCTCGGCCAGGCGCAGCTTTTTCACCGGCAGGTTGCGGGTGAGCACGTCGGGATGCCGGCATTTGGTGAAATGCTCGCTGGCCTCGCCGCCGAAATAGGGGAAATCGACCTCGGCCACCTCGTCATGGTCGTCTTCGAGGATCAGGGACAGGCGCAGTTCGGCGTCGCGTTCCCCGTCCTTGGCGGCGGCGCGTTCTTCAAGGTTCCACTTGCCGTGCTCGCCCCAGCGGAATCCGACCGCGCCGTGCGGCGCGACCATGTCGCCGGTGGCGGCGTCGATGCCGATCACCTTCCATTCCGGGTTGTTGTCCTGGCCCAGCTTGTCGTCGAAATCATCGGCGCGCAGCATCCGCCCCGGAACCAGGCGGCCGTCGCGCTGGTCCAGCTTGACCAGCATGGGCATGTCGGAATAGCGCCGGGCGTATTCCTCGAAATAGGGCGCCTGGCGGTCGAGGTGGAATTCGCGCAGGATCACGTGGCCCATGGCCATGGACAGCGCCGCGTCGGTGCCCTGCTTGGGGGCCAGCCAGATGTCGCCGAATTTCGCCGCCTCGGAATAGTCGGGGCAGATGACCGCCGACTTGGCGCCGCGATAGCGCGCCTCGGTGTAGAAATGCGCGTCCGGGGTGCGGGTCTGGGGCACGTTCGACCCCCAGAGCAGCAGGAAGCCGGCATTGTACCAGTCGGCGCTTTCGGGCACGTCGGTCTGTTCGCCCCAGGTCATGGGCGAGGCCGGCGGCAGGTCGCAATACCAGTCGTAGAAGCTCATGCAGGTGCCGCCCAGCAGCGACAGGTAGCGCGAGCCGGCGGCGTAGCTGACCATGGACATGGCCGGGATCGGGGAAAACCCGAACACCCGGTCGGGGCCGTAGGTCCTGGCGGTGTAGGCGTTGGCGGCGGCGATGATCTCGGTGACCTCCTCCCAGTCGCCGCGCACGAAGCCGCCCTTGCCGCGCAGCCTGGTGTATTCGGCGCGCAGGATCGGGTCTTCCTGAAGCTTGCGCCAGGCCTCGATCGGCGAATTGTCGGCGCGCATCCGGCGGTAGCTTTTCAGCAGGCGGGCGCGGATCAGCGGGGTTTTCACCCGGTTGGCGGAATAGAGATACCAGCTGTAGGAGGCGCCGCGCGCGCAGCCGCGGGGTTCGTGATTGGGCATGCCGGCGCGGGTGCGCGGATAATCGGTCTGCTGGGTTTCCCAGGTGACGATGCCCGATTTCACGTAGATCTTCCAGCTGCAGGACCCGGTGCAGTTCACGCCGTGGGTGGAGCGCACGATCTTGTCGTGGCGCCAGCGGTTGCGGTAGCTGTCTTCCCAGTCGCGGTTTTCGCTGGTGGTGTCGCCGTGGCCGTTGGCGAAGCTGCCGACGCTGCGGGGCTTGAGGAAATTCAACCGGTCAAGCAGGTGGCTCATGTCAGGTCTCCGTGCTGAAAGGACGCGCCGGCGGCGAAGGCCGGCGCGCAGGTTCAGGGGGCAGGATCAGGGGTTCTTCACGTATGCGCCGGGGCGCAGGTAGAACCACCAGTTGATGACGATGCACACGCCGTAGAAGATGGCGAAGCCATAGAGCGCGTATTCCGGGGTGCCGGCGCCCATCTGTTCGCCGAACACCTTGGGGATGATGAAGGCCCCGTAGGCGGCCACGGCCGAGGTCCAGCCCAGCACCGGCCCGGCCTGTTCCCGGTTGAACACCACCGCGATGGTGCGGAAGGTCGATCCGTTGCCGATGCCGGTGGCCGCGAACAGGATCAGGAACAGCCCCATGAAGGGGTAGAAGTAATCCTCGGGGGTGGCCGAGGCATAGGCCCGCTGCAGGAACCAGGCCACGCCCAGCGCCGAGACCACCATGATCACGGAGATGATCTGCGTCACCTTGGCGCCGCCCATCCTGTCGGCGAGCATGCCGCCCAGCGGGCGGATCAGGGCGCCGATGAAGGGGCCCATCCAGGCGAACATCAGCGCGCTGGGGCCGTTGGGGTTGGCCAGGTCATGGGTCAGCACGCCGTCGACCTCGACATGCTGGTAGCCGAACACCACCTTGATCGCCAGCGCGAAGGCCGCCGAATAGCCGATGAAGGACCCGAAGGTCATGGTGTAGATCACCGTCATCGCCCAGGTGTGCTTGTTGCCGAAGATCTTGTATTGCCGGGTCAGGTTCTTGCCCACCTGCCCGGGGATCATCTTCAGCAGGAACACGGTCAGCGCGATGACGATCGGCAGCACGATCCACTTGGACACGCCAAGCCCCGATCCGCTGACGCTTTCGGGCAGCAGCAGCCACAGCCCGAAGGCGGCGGCGGCAAAGCCGATCAGCAGCATGAAGGCGATGATGGCGAAGGCCCCCAGCGGCCCGGGGATGTCGGGGGACACGTGTTCGTCGCGGATGTTGTTCATGCCGAACCAGCCGGCGAAGGCCAGCGGCACGAGGAACAGCAGCCAGACGAAGGCGCCGTTGTGCAGGTAGGTCTCGGTGCCGGCGGGGATCTTGCCGATCAGGGTGCCCGAGGTGTTCTGCAGGATCATCGGTTCGCCGCCGAACAGCGCGAAGGTCATCACCAGCGGAATCAGGATCTGCATGGTGGTGACGCCGAAATTGCCGAGGCCGGCGTTCATGCCCAGCGCGTAGCCCTGCACCTTCTTGGGAAAGAAGAAGCTGATATTGGACATGGAGGAGGCGAAGTTGCCGCCGCCGATGCCCGACAGCAGCGCCAGCACCTGGAACTGCCAGAACGGCGTGTCAGGGTTTTGCAGCGCGATGCCGGCGCCCGCGGCGGGGATCATCAGCAGCGCCGTGGTGAAGAAGATGGTGTTGCGCCCGCCGGCGATGCGGATGAAGAAGGTCGAGGGAATGCGCAGGGTCGCGCCGGTGAGCCCGGCGATGGCGGCGAGGGTGAACAGCTCGGACTTGGCGAAGGGGAAGCCGAGGTTGAGCATCTGCACCGTGATGATGCCCCAGTAGAGCCAGACGGCGAAGCCGCAGAGCAGGCTGGGGATGGATATCCACAGGTTTCGCGTGGCGATGGCCTTGCCGGTGGAGTTCCAGAACTCCTCGTCCTCCGGCTTCCAGTTTCTGAGATCCTGTCCCAAGGTCTCTCTCCTCATGCTTCGTATGCGGGTTGCGGCGGGCTGTTTCGCAGCCCGCCGGAGATGCGTGCGCCTGCGGCGTCAGGGCATCGACTGGGGATGCGGCGCCTCGGGCAGGTCGGAAAGATGCGTGTCCCGCGACAGACCCGGATAGCGGCTGCGCTCCATGCGCCGGATGGCGACGTGCATCCAGATGGTGGAGACCGCGACCAGCACGAACATCAGCATGAACGGCGCGGTCCAGACCCCGGTGGCGTCGAGCAGAATGCCGAAGGACAGCGGCAGCACGAAGCCGCCCAGCCCGCCGATCATGCCCACGAGACCGCCGACCGAACCCACATGATGCGGGTAGTAGACCGGGATGTGCTTGTAGACCGCCGCCTTGCCCAGGCTCATCACGAAGCCCAGCGCCACGCTCAGCGCCACGAACAGGTAGACGTTGATGCCGAAGCTGAATTCGATCGGCGCGTTGATGCCTTTGATCACGTAGGTGGTTTCCGGGTAGCTCATCACGAACAGCACCGCGAGCGACACCAGGAAGGTGAAATACATCACGAAGCGCGCGCCCCACTTGTCCGACATCCAGCCGCCGAGCGCGCGAAACACCGAGCCGGGCAGGGAATACAGCCCCGCGAACACGCCCGCGGTGGTCAGTTCCAGCCCGTAGGCGCCCACGTAGTAGCGCGGCAGGAACGAGGCCAGCGCCACGAAGCCGCCGAACACGAAGAAGTAGTAGGTCGCAAAGCGCCAGACCTGGATGTCGCGCAGCGGTTCCAGATGCTGCGCGGCGGAGATCGGCTTGGATCCGGTGGCCTTCTGTTCGGCGATCACCGGGTCGGTCTTGGCGAAGACGTAGAAGGCGATCGCCATGATCGCCAGCACGACGGAATAGACCCGCGCGGTGTCCTCCCAGCCCAGCGCCACCACCAGGAAGGGGGCGGCGAAGTTGGTGACCGCGGCGCCGACATTGCCGGCCCCGAAGATGCCGAGCGCGGTGCCCTGCTTTTCGGTTTCGTACCAGCGCGACACATAGGCGATGCCGATGATGAAGGAGCCGCCCGCGAGCCCGAGCCCGAGGGCGGCGATCAGGAACACCGCATAGGTGTGCACCGAGGCCAGCAGCCAGACGGCGACGGCGGTGATCATCATCTGCAGCGGCAGCATGACCCGACCGCCGTACTGTTCGGTCCAGACCCCGAGAAAGATGCGGCTGATGGATCCGGTCAGCACCGGCGTGGCCACCAGCAGGCCGAACTGGGTTTCGCTCAGCCCAAGATCCTGCTTGATCTTGACGCCGATGATCGAGAAGATCGTCCACACTGCGAAGCAGACCGTGAACGCCAGGGTGCTGAGGCCAAGCGCGCGATGCTGGTCGCTTCGCGTCACCCCATCCAGATTGTGCATTTTGCCGCCCTCCGTATGCGCGCGACCGAGACGCCGCGCCCGTTGCCCGCCACACAAACCGGCTGTGGCGCCGGACAGCTTGATTTCGGTCAATTTTTGCCGGATACGGGGTTGAAATAATCGCGCGGCGCACAAAAGCCGGGCGGCGCAGGGCCGGGGATCAAGCGGTTCGCGCCAGCCGATCAATCGGACTCTTGACCAGGCGACGCGCACGGCTTGATTGAAATCAAGCCACCGGGGAGGGATCAGGAATGCCGTCAGAGCGATTTGCGGGGATTCGCGAGCTGCCGCTGCTGCGCAACATCTCCGATGCGTCGTTCGGGGCGCTGACCCGCGGCGCCTACATGCAGAATTTTCCGCCCCTCACCGAACTGATCAGCGAAGGCGATCCGCCGGATTTCCTGCATATCGTGCTGGGGGGCGCGGTGGAGCTGTTCTGCAACTGGTCGCGGCGCGAGACCGCCATGGCGACGGTGTGGCCGGTGTCGACCTTCATCCTCGCCGCCACAATGCGCGACGAACCCTATCTGATGTCGGCGCGCACCCTGGGCAAGGCGCGCATCGTGATGATCCCGTCCGAGGACGTGCGCGCGGTGTTCCGCGCCGACCCGGATTTCGCGCTGGCCATCGTCGAGGAGCTGGCGGCGCGCTACCGCTCGCTTGTCAGGCACACCAAGAACCTGAAGCTGCGCTCCTCGCTCGAACGCCTGGCCAATCACCTGCTGAGCTGCCATCTGCGCCACAACGGCGCGACCGAGTTCGATCTGAAATACGAAAAGCGCCGGCTGGCGTCATATCTGGGCATGACGCCGGAAAACCTGTCGCGGGCCTTCAACGCGTTGAAGCCCTACGGGGTGGAGGTGACAGGGCAGACCATCCGGCTGACCGCGCTTGACGACCTGACCGCCTTCGCCAAGCCCTCGGATCTGATCGACCGCTAGCGGGCCGGGGTCGGGCCGGGGGCGGGCGTCGGGCGCGGGGCCGGGCGCAATCGCCCGCGGGCGGCGCATCGGCGCGCCGCCGCCTTTTTCATGCCCGGCCCCAGCGGCGGCTCAGTTGCCGTCGTTGAGATTGCCCGGCGCGAAGACGCCGCCGAAGCTGGGGGTCGCCGGCTTGTCGTCGCCGCCTTCGTCTTCGGTCCTGCCGCCGTCGTCGAGATTGCCCGGATCGAACACGCCGCCGAAGGCGCCGGCCGCGCCGGGGGATTGCGGGGCCTTGCTGGGCGACGCGACGTCGGGGATCTTCACCTTGCTGTTGGCGGGGCCGAAGATGTCGGGGCCCTGGCGGGCCTTCTCCAGCTGCTTCTCGATGCGTCTGAGCTTCAGTTCCTGGATCCGGCGTTCGGTTTCCAGCTGCTTGATCTCGAACTTGCGCGCCTTGCAGACGCCGGGATCGTAGACCTGGGCGAAGATCACCGTGGAGAACACCGCGAACAGCAGCAGCGCCAGCACCACCGCCATGGGGTTGCCGCGAAACAGGTTGGGCATGCGAAAGCCGCCGCCGCCGGTCACCGCGGATTCCGGCGCGCCGTTGGCCAGCGCCAGCTGCACGCGGCGCTGGCGCACCTCGTTGGCCACCGCCGCCAGCACCGTGAGCACCACGATGATGAAGGCCAGCGCCGAGATCGAGGGGTTGATGCCGTAGCGCACCTTCTGGGCCAGTTCGATGGTCAGGGTGGGGTATTTGCCGAAGGTGAAGGTGGTGGTGTTGTAGTTTTCGAACGAGGCGAGGAACGCCAGCACCGCCGCCGAGCCGATCGCCGGCTTCAGGAAGGGCAGCAGCACCTTGCGGAACGCCTGCGCGTGGGTGGCGCCCAGATCCAGCGCCGCCTCGGTCAGGCCCGGGTCGAAGCGCTGCAGGCGGGCGACGAAGACCAGCATGCAGTAGGAGGCGATGAAGGTGGACTGGCCGATGACGGTGAGAAAGATGCCGTCATGCAGGATGCTGTCATTGCCGAGCCCCAGCATGACGTTGACCCGGTCCCAGAACACCAGCGTCGAGATGCCCAGCACCACGCCGGGCACCAGGATCGGCGCGATGATCATCGTGTAGTAGGTGGAGCGCAGCTTGGCCCGGATCTGGGAAAGCATCAGCGCCCCGGCCAGCCCCATGGCCACCGACAGCAGCACCGTGCCGATGCCGATGATGAAGCTGTTCTTGATGCCGTTCATGATCCGCGCGTCGTTGTAGAGCACGTTGAACCATTCGAAGGTCAGGCATTCCCACGGCGAGGCCTTGGGAAAGCTCGGCGAATTGAACGCGGTGATGCTCATCACCAGCAGCGGGCCGAGCAGGTAGCTGAAGAAGATCGCCAGATAGACCCAGAGCGCGACGCGCATGGTTACGGTGCCGCTCCTCATTTGCCTATGTCTCCCATGTTGACCTTGAAGAGACGCATCACGCTCAGGACGATGAGGATGCAGGACACCAGCAGCACGATGGCGTAGGCCGCGCCCTGGGGCCAGTTGCCGCCTGAATTGAACCACTGGTAGATGATCTGGGTGAACCACAGGCTGGACGGGCCGCCGAGGATCTGGGGCGCCGCCAGCGCCCCGGCCGACAGCATGAACACCATGGTGCAGCCCGACGATATGCCCGGCTTGGCGAAGGGGATGACCACGCGCCAGTGGATGCGCCACCACGGCGCGCCCATGTCGCGGGCCGCCTCGATCTGGTTGCGGTCAAGGCTTTCGATCACCGTGTACATGGGGAAGATCATCAGCAGGATGTAGGCGTAGCCGAGCCCGGCGTAGAGCGCGATGTTGTCCCGGATGAAATCCACCGGCGAACTGACCAGCCCGAAGCCGATGAGGAAATCGTTGATCACGCCGCTTTCGCCGAAGATGATGCGAAAGGCGAAGGCGCGCAGGATCTCGTTGATCCAGTAGGGGATGATCAGCAGCAGCACCAGCAGCCGCAGCCCGCCGCCGCCGCGCGACTGGCCGAGATAGTAGGCCAGCGGGTAGCACAGCGCGAGGTCGAAGATGGTGACGAACACCGCCGCCACCAGGGTGCGCACGAACACCGACAGATCGACCACGTTGTAGGTGGTGTCCGCGCCCTGCGCGCCGTAGATCAGGTGCCGGTAATTGGCCAGGGTGTAGACGTCGTTCGGCCCGCCCACCTCGGGCGGGGGCAGGTTGTTGCGGAACGAATAGTCCAGCATCGAGAGCTGCGGCAGCAGGATCAGGATCACCACCCAGAACACCACCGTGATCAGCAGATAGCTGCCCAGCACCGGCCCGTTGCGCCGGAAGAACCCTTTCAGGGGCCAGGATGCTTCAGCCTTGCTCGCCATCCGCCCGCCCCCCTATTCCGTCGCCAGGTCGCCGGCCGGCATGGCCACGGCGTTGCGCACGTCATAGTGCAGGGTGATGTCGGCGCCGCGCGCCGACCGGCGGGCCTGCCCGTGATTGGGCAGCGACATCTTGATTTCCTTGGCCCCGTCGCCTTCGAGGAACACGTTGTAGGCGTTGCCCTCGAATTCCTCGTTGACCACGGTGGCGGTGATGCAGTCGCCCTGGCCGGATTCGGTCTCGACGATGCTGAGCGCCTCGGGGCGCACGAACAGCATGGCGTCCTCGCCCGGGCGCATCTTGCCCAGCGCCGCGGTGGAGACCCGCGCGCGCAGCCGGCCGGAGCGGTTGGTGAGGATCGAGACCTCGTTGTCATGCACCGCCTCGACCTTGCCGCGAAACACGTTGTTCTCGCCCACGAAGGAGGCGACGAAGGGTGTGGAGGGGTCGTCGTAGACCTCCTTGCCGGCGCCGATCTGGTCGATGATCCCGGCGCGCATCACCGCGACGCTGTCGGACATGGTCAGGGCCTCGCCCTGGTCATGGGTGATGTAGATGAAGGTGATGCCTACGCGCTGCTGGATTTCGCGCAGTTCGGTGCGCATGTGCTGGCGCAGCTTGAGGTCGAGCGCCGAAAGCGGTTCGTCAAGCAGCAGCACGTCGGGTTCGGCGCAGAGCGCGCGGGCGATGGCGACGCGCTGCTTCTGGCCGCCGGACAGTTCCGAGGGCAGCTTGTCGCCCTGGTCGCCAAGCGCGATCATGTCGAGCAGTTCGTCGGCGCGCTTGCGGCGCTCGGCGCGGGAGGCGCCCCTGACCTCCATGGAAAAGGTGATGTTCTCCCAGACCTTCATCAGCGGAAACAGCGCCAGGTTCTGGAAGATCAGCGCCGTGGGGCGCAGGTTCGGGCCGATGCCGACCATGTTGCGCCCGCCGATCAGCACCTCGCCCTCGCTGGGTTCCAGAAACCCGGACACCGCGCGCAGGATGGTGGTCTTGCCGCAGCCCGACGGGCCGAGGAAGGAAAAGAACTCGCCGCCGTTGATGTTCACGTTCGCGTCCCTGACGGCGACGAAAGTGCCAAAACGTATCCAGAGGTCGTTCAGGTCGACTCCAACGCCAGCGCTCATCGAAAATCCCCTCGCAAATCCAGTTCGTCAAATGCGCCCTGCCGGCGCGTTTGGCGACGCCCGGGCCGCGCCGCGGCGTCCGGCGTCTGCGCGCCGTGACGATCCCGCGTTTGCGCGATGCCGATCCCCCGGGCCGCGACGGATCGCGGCCCGGGGGCGTGTCATGCGAACAGGCGCCCGGTCAGGTGCTCTTGAACTTGTTCACGTATTCGGTGCGGATGTCGGCGTACCAGGGCGCCTCGGCCGGCCAGGGGTTGAGATTGGCCAGCGAATTGCCCGGATAGGCCTCGGCGAAGTTCTTCTTGTACTGGTCGCCGGCGTAGCGGTCGGCGCCGAGCACGGGCGAATTGTAGCCGTGCTTGTCGATCGCCTTGCCGGCGTTCTTCGCTTCGTAGGCGAATTCGACGAAGGCGTAGATTTCGTCCATGTTCTTGGCGCCGATGGGCATCGCCAGCCCGTCGACCCAGGCCATGGCGCCTTCGACCGGGGCCTGGTAGGTGACCGGCTCGCCCGCGCTTTTCAGGGCCAGCGGCGGGCCGTCCCATGCCTGACCGACGATCACGCCTTCGTTCAGCAGGCCGTTCTTCTGGCTGTCCGCATCGTTCCACAGCAGCTTGATGTTGTTCTTGCGGGCGATGCACCATTCGGTGACCTGGGTCCAGACCCGGCGCATGTCCTCCTGGGATTCATAGGCTTTCCAGATCGAGCCCGGCGCCATCTGGCCCGAGGCCTCCATGTACAGCCCGGCGCCCAGCATCATCGAATGCGGGCGGCCCATGGTCTTGCCGGCGTTGGCGTCCGACCACACGTCGCCGTAGCTGGGCGCGTCGCCCTCGGGGGCCCACAGATCGACCCGCCAGGCGATGCCCTCGGTGCCCCAGATATGGGGCAGCCAGTGCGACCCCTTGCCCTCGAAGTTCCAGGCCACCTCGCCGATCTTGGACATGGCCGGGTTGACCCGTTCGATCGGCACGCGGGACATGTCGAAGGGCTGCAGCAGTTCGAGCGGCCCCCATTGCAGCGAGCGGTTGTTGGTGGGCGACACGATATCGAAGCCCTGGCCCTTGGAGGCCTTCATCTTGTTGATGATCTCCTCGTTCGAGCCAATGCCGGTGTAGTTGATCTTGATGCCGGTGGCGGCCTTGAAATCGGCGATGAAATCGTCGGGCAGATAGTCGGACCACATCAGGATGTTGACTTCGCCCGAAGAGGCGAGGGCGCTTTTCACGAAGGCGGGCGCCGCCAGCGTGAAGGCGCCGGTCGCGGCGCCGGTTTTGAGCAGCGACCGGCGGTTGACGCCGACGATGCTGTTTCGGGCCGCGATACTGGTCTTGGTGGTCATCTTTTGACTCCTCCCTGGGATGCAGTCAGCAAGTTTCGGCACTCCGATCGCCGCCGGTTGCGGCGGCAGGCGCACAACCCTGCGATCTCGCGAACAACGCGGTCCGCGCATGTCGTCCGGCGACATTGGCTGCCGGATGCCCATCGACGCTAACGCCGGGTCAATCGATTCTCCAGAGCTTTGAATGTGCGCAGAACAATAAATGTTCGTCAGGGCGCGTTTCTCGCGCAAAATCTGCGTTTCAGACGATCGGCGGGGGCGCCGAGGGGACTCGGGCGCCAGACCGGGGCCAGACCGGGGCCAGACCGGGGCCGGGCCGGGGCCAGACCGGGGCCAGACCGGGGTCAGGCCGGGGTCAGGCCGCACCAACTGGCGACGAACAGCGCCAGGCTGCGGGTGGTTTCGCGGATCGATTGCAGGGACACCCGTTCGTCGAATCCATGGATGTTCTCGGATCGCGGCCCGTAGACCAGGCAGGGGCAGTCGTCATAGAGCATGAACACCCGTCCATCGAGATAGGCGGGCATCAATTCGGCCTCCAGATCCCCGCCGACGGCGGCGCGATGCGCGGCCGCGAGGGTCGCCTCGGCCTCCGTGCCCTCGCCCAGCACGTAGCCGCGGGCGAAAAAGCCGTTGTATTCGATGCGCGCCGGGCTGTTGGACAGGAACGGGTCGGCATGGCAGGCGCGCGACACCGCCGATTCGACGCGGCGCGCCACCTCGGCCGGGTCCTGATCGGGATAGACGCCGATTCGAAAATCCATGTCGCACCAGGCCGGCACGCTCGACGCCCAGTCGCCGCCGGCGATCTTGCCGACATTCAGGTTGATGGGGTGGTCATAGGCGTCGAAGGGCGGGTGGTCGCCCTGTTCGGCGTTCAGCTCGGCTTCCAGCGCGCGCAGGGCGGCGACGATCGGGAAGGCGGCCTCGATGGCGTTGGCCCCGGTCCCCGCCATGCTGACATGCACCGGGCGCCCGCGCAGGCGCACCCGGAACCAGATCACCCCGAGATTGCCGCGCACCAGGGTTTCGTTGGTGGGTTCGGTGATGATCGCCGCGTCGGCGCGGTAGCCGCGCAGCAGGCAGGCGAGCGCGCCGTTGCCGGTGCATTCCTCTTCGGTCACCGATTGCAGATAGACCGTCGCCGCCGGCTGCCAGCCGATGGATTTCAGCGCGTCGAGGCAGAACAGGTTGGCCGCCAGCCCGGCCTTCATGTCGCCGGCGCCGCGCCCATACAGCCAGTCGCCCTCCAGATGCGGATCCCAGGGCGAGCGCGCCCACATGTCGCGCGGCCCCGCCGGCACCACGTCCACATGGCCGTTGAGGATCAGCGAACGCCCCAGCGTCTGCGCGGGGCTGTGGGTGGCGACCACGTTGACGGCGTTGTCGCAATCCACGCTCACCGGCGAAAACCCGGGATGGTCGCGGATGTCCTCGACGTCGATGGTCCAGCGATCGACGCCGTAGCCGCGCGCCTGATAGGCGGCGCGCATGGCTTCCTGCGCCGTGGCTTCGCGCCCGCGCAGCGAGGGGTGGCGCACCAGATCCTGCGTGAAGGCGATCTGGGCGTCGAACCCGGCGTCGACGGCGGCGATGATCCTTTGCCTGAGGTCGGGGGCGAGGGGGCCGGGGGCGACGGGGTCGGTCATGAGGCGGGGCTTTCATGGGCGGGGTTTTCGGGGTCGAAGGCGGGGCCGAGCGGGCCGAGCCGCACCCCCGGGCGCAGCCGGCGATAGGGGATGCGCTCGAGCGCGCAGGGATTGGCCCCGGGGGCCTCGGCGAAGATCACCTTTTCGGCGATGGGCTGATAGTCGGCGAGGAAATGCACCGCGCTTTTGACCGCGACGATCTTCTGATCGCCCGGTTCGACGCCCATGACGCGGAACATTTCCTGATCGGCGTTTTGCGCGCGGGCCGAGCCGATGACGATGCGCAGGTCGGCGCCGTTGTCGCCGCGCAGCCGCAGGCAGGCCATGGGGCCGAGCCGCGCATGCCCGCCGCCGAACATCGGGCCGGTGAAGGTGAAATCGCCGTCCGAGAGGCGTTCGACTTCCGCCCTGATCCGTATCGGCGGGCCGCCGATCTCGGGGTGGCTGCCGCCGATCTGGAAATCCGCCGCGGCGCCAAGCCCGGCCGCGTGCGCCTGCGCGGCGCTGCCCGGGTCCCAGATCATGCCGATGCAGGCCCCGGCCGCGCCTTCGTCGATCAGCGCCGCGAGCAGCCCGGTGGAATCGCCGATCGCCCCGGCGCCGGGATTGTCCTGCGGATCGCAGATCACCACCGGGCGCGCGGCGGTCGCGCTGATCCGCATGGCCGCGCGCACCGCCTCGCGGGCCGGGATCAGCGGGTTGGCGAAGGCGCCCTCGGCGGCGTTCACCGCCATCAGCATGGCGTCGGCGGCGCGGTTCACCGCCTTGGCGTCGGTCCCGTAGGCGAAGATCGAGGGGCCGCAATGGCGGATGTCGGCGGGGGGGAAGCCGAAGGCGAAATCCACCGAGCTGACCCCCCCGCGCGCCAGTTCGGGCAGATGCGCATAAAGCCGCGCCCCGGGTTCGCGCATGGTGGATTGCCCGGTGATCGGCGGGATGTAGTTGACCTGGCGATAGGCCCCGGCAAGCGGCTTGCCCCGCGCCAGTTCGGCGCGCAGCAGCGTCGCCGCGCGCGCGCCGGTGGCGGCCATGTCCACATGGGGATAGGTGCGGTAGACGGCGACCGAGGAGGCGCGCCGGAAAAAATCCGGCGACATGTTGCCGTGGAGGTCGAGGCTGACGGCGATGGGCAGGTCGGGGCCGGTGACCTCGCGCACCCGGCGCAGCAATTCGGCCTCGCCGTCCTCGTGATCCTCGGTGACCATGGCGCCGTGCAGGTCGAGATAGACCCCGTCGATGTCCCCCGCCGCGCGGATGCCGTCGCAGATGGTCCCGGCGATGCGATCGAAGCAGGATTGCAGCACCGTGCCGCTGGGTTCCGCAAAGCACCACAGGATCGGGATCAGGTCGAAATCATCCGCCGCGCCGATGAAGCCGCCCATGGGCAGGTTGAGCCCGGAAAGGGTTTCGATCACCGCCGCGCCCTCGACCAGTTCGGGGAAGGCGGCGCCGCGGGCGAAATCCGCGTAATCGGTGGGCAGGGGCGCGAAGGTGTTGGTTTCGTGCATGAAACCGGCGATGGCGATTCTGGGTTTTGGCATTTTCCGGCCTCGAGGGCTTGGCGGCGTCAGGGGAAGGCGATGGCGTCGGCGGGGTCCAGGGGAAACATCGGCCGGCGCAGGTTGCGATAGGCCAGCGCGGCGTTGTCCGAGGTGGTCACGCCTTCGCCGTCAAGCGTGAAATGCGCCGTGAGGTCCGGTTGCAGCGGCTGGAACCCGGCGCGGTAATGGATGCGCGATTTCAGCAGGATGTAGGCGCATGCCGCCGGGTCGACGCCGTTGTTGGCGAAGATCCCCGCATCCCAGGGTTCGTGATGCGCCGAGGTGACGACGATCTTCATGCCGCCGGTCTCGAACAGCGCGGTGGGGCCGGTGTTGACTTCGAGCCCGGTATACATGGGCCCGCGCACGATCCAGCGGCCGTCCGCGAGGTGGCGCACCGTGCCGCTCAGCCGCAGCGGGCGGCCCTTGAGGCCGAGAGCGGGCATGTCGGTCTTGCCGCCGAGATCGAGCGTGATCCGCGCCCCGACCCCCGCCGCCCGCATCCGCGCGACGGCCCCGGGATCGCAGATCGCGGCCATGGCGACGCGCTCGAGACCGGCGGCCAGCACCGCCTCGATCACCCCCATCACATCCGCCGTGCCGCCGGAGCCCACGTTGTCGGCGTGATCGAGCAGGATCGCCGGGGCGGCGGGGCTGGCCTTGGCGGCGGCGATGGCCGCGTCGATGGGGCGGTGGCGATAGACGAAATCCTCGCGGCTGTCCCAGGCCTGCGCCAGCAGCCGGTCGCGCGCCGCCTCGGCCGCCGCCATGTCGCCGTCGGCGACCGTGATCGCCGACAGCCCGGCATGGGGCGCGTCGACCTGCGGAAAGCCGCCGAGCACGGTGGCCGCCAGCAGGCCGTCGGCCTCCGCGCGCCGCGTCGCGTCCTGCAGCGCCTTCATGGGGTTTTCAGCCGTGCCCATGCGCAGGGTCTGGGCGAGGATCGGCGCCGCGCCCCAGGCCATGACCGGATCGGCCCGGCCCTCGATCTTGTCCCAGAGCACCTCGCCGATGCGCCGCCCGACCGCGTGCATGTCCACATGGGGATAGGTCTTGTAGCCGATGATCGCGTCGGCGTTCTCGACCATCGTCGCGGTGCAGTTCGTGTGCATGTCGAGCGTCACCGCGATCGGCAGGTCGGGGGCGATGGCGCGGATGCGCTTCAGCAATTCGCCCTCGCCGTCGGCGACGTGCTCGGCGGTCATCGCCCCGTGCAGGTCGAGAAACGCCGCGTCGACATTGCCGGCGCGAATCGGCGCCAGCAGCCAGTCGCAGAGCTGTTCGTAGGTCGCCTCGTCGACCAGCCCGCTGGGCATCGCCTCGGCGATCAGCGGGCAGACGATGTCGGCGCCGTGGCTCTCGGCCAGTTCCATATAGGCCGAGACCGGCATCGCCGCGCCGCGATAGGCGGCGCGCGCCGCGTCGTCGCGATAAAGCCCCCATGCGGCGAAGCGCGCCATGTCGGTGGGCACCGGGGAAAAGGAATTGGTCTCGTGCTTCATCATCGCCGCGAGAATGCGCATGGTCTGGTCTCCTGCAGGCGGGCGCCGGCGGCGGTCGCCCCGGGGCGGGGGCCGCCGGAGCGTGCAGCTTGGCCCCGCCCGGGAACCGCGTCAACGCCCCTTGAAACGGCGTTCCGCATCGACGCGGAAACGTTGACAGGCAAATTCATCGCTGCGCTAATCGTCGCGTTCAGGGATCGACGGAAGAATCGACCCGGCTTCGAGCATGCCTAGAATTTCAGGGAGGACTGACCATGAGACACTGGACCAAACGCCAGGTGCTGGCCGCAGCGCTGATGGCGATCCCGCTCAGCTTCGGCGTATCCGCCGAGGGTCGCGCGGAAACCGTGCTGCGCGTGGTGCCGCATGCGGATCTGAAGAATCTCGACCCGATCTGGACCACGGCCTACATCTCGCGCAATCACGGCTACATGGTGTACGACACGCTGTTCGCCATGGACGAGAACTTCAAGCCGCAGCCGCAGATGGTGGACACGTGGAGCGTCTCGGACGATTCCATGACCTGGACCTTCACCCTGCGCGACGGGCTGATGTTCCATGACGGGACGCCGGTGACCTCGGCGGACGTGATCGCCTCGCTGCAGCGCTGGGGCAAGCGCGACGGCATGGGCCAGCAGCTGTTCGGCGCCATCGGCAGCCTGGTGGCCGAGGATGACAAGACCTTCGTGATGACCCTGGCCCGGCCTTTCGGGCTGGTGCTGGAATCGATCGGCAAGATCTCCTCCAACGTGCCCTTCATCATGCCCGAGCGGGTGGCCAAGACCGATGCGTTCGAGCAGATCGACGATTACACCGGGTCCGGCCCGTTCAAGTTCGAGAAGGACCTGTGGGTGCCGGGCTCGAAGGTGGTCTACTCCAAGTTCGAAGGCTACGTGCCCCGCGACGAGCCGGCCTCGGCCGCGGCGGGCGGCAAGGTGGTCAAGGTCGACAAGGTGATCTGGACCTATTTCCCCGACCAGTCCACGGCGATGAACGCGCTGATGGCCGGCGAGGTGGATTATTTCGAGGCCCCGTCCAACGACCTGCTGCCGATCCTCGAGGCCAACCCCGACATCGTGGCGGAAATCAACGATCCGCTGGGCAATATCGGCTTCGCCCGCTTCAACAGCCTGCTGCCGCCGTTCGACAATGTCGACATCCGGCGCGCCGCGATCATGGCCATGAAGCAGGAGGACTACCTGGCTGCCGGCTTCGGCGATCAGAAATTCTGGAAGACCTGCTATTCGGTGTTCCCCTGCGGCACGCCGCTGGCCAACGAGGTCGGGTCCGACCTGATCAAGACCGCCAGCATCGAAAAGGCGTCCGCGGCGCTGAAGGCGGCGGGCTATGACGGCACCCCGGTGGTGATCATGCAGCCCACCGACATTCCGGCCCTGTCGGCGTTTTCGCTGGTGACGGCGGAAAAACTGCGCAAGATCGGCATGAATGTCGAGGTGCAGGCCATGGACTGGGCGACCCTGACCTCGCGCCGCGCCAAGCGCGACCCGGTGTCCGAGGGCGGCTGGAACATGTTCCACACCTGGTGGATCGGCGCCGACGTGATCGACCCCATGGCGATCGGCTTTTCCGGCAACCCCGACAAGGGCTGGTTCGGCTGGCCCACCGACGCAGAGCTTGAAAAGGCCCGCGCCGCGTTCGCGGTCGCCGGATCGCTGGAGGAAAAGAAGGAAATCGCCAAGAAGGTGCAGGAGCGGCTCTGGGCCATCGGCGCCTCGGGCGAGCTCGGGCAGTTCTTCACCCCGGTCGCCTATCGCAAGAACGTGAAGGGGCTGATCAAGTCTCCGGTGCAGTTCTTCTGGAACATGTCGGTCGAGTGATCGCCTGACCTGATTTCCCGCCGCCAATCAGGCCCGGCCGCGCGGAGTCGCGGCCGGGCTTCCCAACCCGGGGACATTCATGGCTCGCTATATCCTGATGCGCATCCTCGCCACGTTGCCGGTGGTGATCATCGTGGCGATGTTCGTTTTCCTGATGCTGCGCCTGGCGCCCGGCGACCCGGCCTCGGTGATCGCCGGCGACTACGCCACGGCCGAGGACGTGGCCCGCATCCGCGAGCAGCTCGGCCTCAACGAACCCATCCCGGTGCAGTTCATGACCTGGATCGGCACGCTGGCGCGGGGCGACCTCGGCACCTCGATCTTTTCCAACCTGCCGGTGACCACGCTGATCATGCAGCGCATCGAGCCGACGCTGATGCTGGGGCTGTGCACCATCCTGTTCGCGGTGATGGTGGCGGTGCCGCTGGGCACCATCGCGGCGTGGAAGGCGGGCAGCCTGATCGACCGCTTCGTGATGCTGTTTTCGGTGGGCGGGTTTTCGGTGCCGGTGTTCGTGCTCGGCTACATGCTGATCTACGTGCTGGCCATGCAGCTGAAATGGCTGCCGGTGCAGGGCTACAAGTCGATGTTCGAATTCGGCCTGCCGACCTTCCTGCGCCATATCGCGCTGCCGGTGATGACGCTGAGCGTGATCTTCATCGCGCTGATCGCGCGCATGACCCGCGCCTCGGTGATGGAGATCCTGCAGGAGGATTACATCCGCACCGCCCGCGCCAAGGGCCAGAGCGAGTTCAAGATCCTCATGCGCCACGCGCTGCGCAACGCCGCGGTGCCCATCGTCACGGTGATCGGCATCGGCATCGCGCTGCTGATCGGCGGCGTGGTGGTGACCGAAAGCGTCTACAACATCCCCGGTCTGGGGCGGCTCGTGCTCGACGCGGTGCTGGCGCGCGACTACCCGATCATCCAGGGGCTGATCCTGTTCTTCAGCTTCGTCTACATCCTGATCAATCTGCTGATCGACCTGTCCTACGTGCTGCTTGATCCGAGGATACGCTACTGATGGCTCATACAGGCGACGCCCCTCCCGACTACGAGGCCGAGATCAACCCCGGCCCGGCCCCCGACATGGCGATCCCGGACGCCGCCGCGCTGTCCGCCGAGGCGCGGCTGACCACCCGCGAGGATCCCAGCGTCCTGACCCTGCTGCTGGCCAATCGCGGAGTGTTCTGGGGCGGGGCGCTGCTGCTGGTGATGGCGCTGATCGCCATCATCGGGCCGTTCTTCACCATCGACCCCATGGCGCTCAACCCCATGCAGCGCCTGAAGCCGCCTTCGGCGGAGGTCTATTTCGGCAGCGATTTCCTTGGCCGCGACCTGTTCGCGCGGGTGATCGGCGGCGCGCGGATCTCGCTTGTGGTGGGGCTGGCGGTGGCGGTGATCGCCATCTCCATCGGGCTGTTCCTGGGCATGATCGCCGGCTATATCCGCGCCTTCGACGCGGTGATCATGCGGGTGATGGACGGGCTGATGGCGATTCCGGGCATCCTGCTGGCGATCGCGCTGGTGTCGCTGTCGGGGGCGACGCTGGGCACGGTCATCGCCGCCATCGTCATCCCCGAGGTGCCCCGCGTGGTGCGCCTGGTGCGCGCCGTGGTGCTGACGGTGCGCGAAGAACCCTATGTGGAGGCCGCCATCGCCGCAGGCACCCGCCTGCCGCAGATCCTGATCCGTCACATCCTGCCCAACGCCATCGCGCCGCTGATCGTGCAGGCGACCTATGTCAGCGGCTCGGCGATGCTGACCGAATCCATCCTCGGCTTCCTGGGGGCCGGCATCCCGCCGGAAATTCCCAGTTGGGGCAACATCATGTCCGAGGGGCGCACCTTTTTCCAGATCAGCCCCTGGATCATCTTCTACCCCGGCGTCGCGCTGGCGGTGACGGTGCTGGCGGTGAACGTCGTCGGCGACGGGCTGCGCGACACGCTTGACCCGCGCATTGCGAGAAAGATGTGAACGCCATGGACGCCGCGACCCCGGTCCTGGAGATCAAGGGCCTGACCGTCAGCCTGCCCAGGGGCGCTGACCGTCGCTTCGCCATCGAGGACGTGAGCCTCACCGTGGGCGCCGGCGAGATCCTGTGCATCGTCGGCGAATCCGGCTCCGGCAAGTCGGTCACCGCCTTCACGGTGATGGGGTTGAATTCCAGCAAGGAACTGAAGCCCGTCGCCGGCGAGGTGCTGCTGAGCGGCGTCGATCTGCTGAAGGAATCCACCGCCCGCATGCGCCGTCTGCGCGGCGAGAAGATGGCGATGATCTTTCAGGAACCGATGACCGCGCTCAACCCGGTGATGAAGGTGGGCGACCAGATCGGCGAGATGCTGGAGATCCACACCGATCTGGGCGCCCGCGCCCGGCGCGATCGGGTGATCGCCACCATGGGCGACGTGAACCTGCCCGACCCGGAAAAGATGTTCCATTCCTACCCGCATCAGCTGTCCGGCGGCCAGCGCCAGCGGGTGATGATCGCCATGGCCCTGACGCTGGAGCCGGGGCTGCTGATCGCCGACGAACCGACCACCGCGCTCGACGTGACCACCCAGGCGCAGATCCTGAAGCTGATCAAGTCGATCCAGCGCACCCGCGGCGCCGGGGTGATGTTCATCACCCATGATTTCGGCGTGGTGGCGGAAATCGCCGACCGCGTGGCGGTGATGCAGATGGGCCGGGTGGTGGAGCAGGGCGGTGTGGAGCAGGTGCTGACCCGCCCGCGCCACCCCTACACGAAGATGCTGCTCGGCGCGGTGCCCAGCCTGATCCCGCCGCATCGCGACCCGGCGCCCGAGTCCGAACCGGCGCTGGAGACCCGCGGCCTCAACAAGATCTACGGCAAGACCGGCTGGTTCGAATCCGGGCGCATCGTGCATGCCGCGAAGGATGTCGAACTGATGGTGCGCCATGGCGAGACCCTCGGCGTGGTCGGCGAATCCGGGTCCGGCAAATCCACCGTGGCGCGCTGCATCGTGCGGCTGGTCGATCCCACGGACGGCGAATTGCTGATCCACGGCAAGAACATCGCCGGGCTTGACGAATCCGCCCTGCGCCCGTTCCGGCGCGATATCCAGATCGTGTTCCAGGATCCCTACCGGTCGCTGAACCCGCGCCGCACCGTGGGCCAGTCGATCGTCGAGGGGCCGATGAATTTCGGCATGGGCAGGACCGAGGCGCTGGCCAAGGCGCGCGAGCTGATGCAGGTGGTGGGGCTGGCGCCCGATGCGCTGGACCGCTTCCCGCACCAGTTTTCCGGCGGCCAGCGCCAGCGCATCTGCATCGCCCGCGCGCTGGCCATGGAACCCAAGGTGCTGATCGCCGACGAGGCGGTGTCGGCGCTCGACGTGTCGGTGCAGGCGCAGGTGCTGGACCTGCTCGACGATGTGCGCCGGCGCTTCAACCTGGCGATGCTGTTCATCACCCATGACCTGCGGGTGGCGGCGCAGATCTGCGACCGGATCATGGTGATGCAGAACGGCGTGGTGGTGGAACAGGGCCCCACCGCGCAGGTCTACGCCAACCCGGCGCATCCCTACACCAAATCGCTGCTCGACGCGGCCCCGGGCAAGGACATGGACGCCGCCGCCGCCCGCTGAGCCCCCCGGATGGCACGCCATGAAAGCCGGGGCGGATCGGGAAACCCTGCGTAGGGCGGATCCCGATCCGCCATTGGCGGCGGTTCAGCCGGCGCTCAGGGCCGCAAGACGGGCGTCGAACCCGGCGCTTTGCATCAGCGCCTTGCAGCGTTCGAAACGGGTGATCGAATAGGCCCAGAAATCCTCGGCCGGGTTGCCGTCGGCATGCTGGATCAGCCCCCACAGGGTCCAGAGCAGATCGCACATCGCCTTGTAGATCACCATGCGCCCGATCTGCGCGGCGGTCGGTTCGGCGTTGAAATAGGCGCGCAGCAGCTCCATGTCCTGGGCCGCGTCGAATCCGGCCTCCACCGACAGGTCGCCCAGATCCCAGAGCGGATCGTTCATGCCGGAATATTCCCAGTCGACGATCCACATGCGCGCCCCGTCATCGCGAGTGCTTTCATCGCGAGAGCTTTCATCGAGGAAGTTTTCGCAGAGCGGGTCGCAATGGCAGGGCGCCAGCGCGCCGGGGTTTTCCGACAGCGCCGCCTTCACCGGGGCGGCCGCGGCGACGATGTCGTGGTAGCCCTCGGGCAGATCGGAGTTCTTTTCGGCCAGCACCGCCAGATATTCGTCGATCATCACGAACAGTTCGAAGCGGAATTCGAACAGTTCGCCCGATCCGTGCAGCGCCGCCAGCGCCCGCCCGGCGCGCGCCGGGGCGCCTGCGCGGGTCCGGAACAGTTCGGGGGTCATGGTGGTCACCGGGTCGAGACAGCGGCTGATCATCACGCCGGTCGCGGCGTCGGCCCAGAGCACCTCGGCCGAGACGCCGATCTTCGCCGCGATCCTGGCGTTGTGCAGTTCCGCCGCGCGGTCGATGTAATCGTTGGAACCCTCGCCGGGAATGCGCAGGATGAGTTTTTCATCCGGCAAATCGACCCTGTAGACAAGATTGGTGAGGCCGCCGAGGCGGGTCGCGGCATAGGCGTCGGGGGCGAGCCCGGCGAGGCGCGGCAGGTTTGTCAGGGCGGCGTGGATGGCTTTGCGGTTGTCTGGCATGCGGTCCTCGCAGTGGGGCGGCGTTCAGGCCTTCAGGCGCAGGTTTTCGGGATCGTAGAGCGGCGCCGCGACCCTTGTCACCGGGTGACGGTTGCCGAAGGCTTCGATCTCGAAGGCGGTGTTTTGCGCCTGCTCACGCGTGAGCAGGCCGTAAGCTATGGTTTTCGCGGTGGTTTCGCCAAAGGCCGTGCTGGTGACGAGGGATGCGGGCGCGCCCTCCAGCAGGATCGGCTCGCCGCCATGCAGCGGCAGCCGCGCATCCGCGACGAAGCAGCGCAACAGGCGATCCGGGCCTTTTTCCTTTTGCGCCGCCAGCGCCGCGCGCCCCAGAAAATCGCCCTTGGACTTCAGATGCACGCGACCGCCTAGCCCGGCCTCGATGGGCGTGCAGTCGGGCGTGATGTCGGCGCTCCAATACAGATAGCCTTTCTCCATGCGCAAACCGTCGATCGCCCGATAGCCCATGTCGCGCAGGCCCAGCGGGGCGCCGGCGTCGCGGATCAGATCGTGGACATGGAGGGCGAATTCCGCGGGAACGTGCAATTCCCAGCCCAGCTCGCCCACATAGCCGATGCGGATGGCGCGCACCGGCGCGGCGCCGATCGTCAGATCCCGTGCGGTGGCGAACGGGAAGGCGGCATTCGAAACGTCCTCCTCGGCCACGGCGGCGAGCAGCTCGCGCGCATGCGGGCCGCAGATGTTGAGCACGGCGCGCGCCGAGGTGACCTCCACCAGCAGCGCCGACCCGTCCGCGGGCAGGTTGCGCCGGATCCAGTCGCTGTCATGCACGCCGAAGCCGGCGCCGGTGACGATGTAAAAATGGTTCTCGGCGAGCCGGGTGACGGTCACGTCGGCCTCGATGCCGCCCGCAGCGTTGCAAAGCTGGGTGTAGATGACCGCGCCGACGGGCTTGTCCATGTTGGAGACCGCCAGCCATTGCATCGCCGCCAGCGCGCCGGGGCCCAGAAGCTCGAACTTGGAAAAGCTGGACTGATCGGCGAGGACGACGCCGGTCCGCGCGGCGCGCTGTTCCTCGGCGGCGAAGGCGGTCCAGCCGGGGTTGACGAAATCGAGCTGATCGGCGGGGGCGACGCCCTCGGGGGCGAACCATAGCGGGCGTTCCCAGCCGTTTTTCGACCCCATCACCGCGCCGCGCGATTTCAGGCGGTCGTGGAGCGGGCTGAGCCGCAAATCGCGGGCGACGGCGCTTTCCTGCCCCGGAAAGCGCAGCTTGTAGTGGTGGGCGTAATGTTCGACGGCGCGGGGATACATGAAGGCGCGCGCCCCGTGATGGGGTCCGAATCGGCGGGCGTCGAGCGGCCAGAGGTCGAGGCTGGGACGGCCCTGAAGAATCCATTCGGCGATCATCTCGCCGGCGCCGCCGCCCGCGGCGATGCCGTAGAGGAACCCGGTGGCGAGCATGAGATTGGAAAAATCCGGGGCCGGGCCCATGACGAAATCGCCGTCGGCGGAATAGGGGATCGGGCCGTTGACCACCTGCCGTATGCCGATCTCGCCCACCACCGGGGTGACCTCGGCGGCCTTCAGCGCCAGCGGTTCGAAGCGGTCGAGGTTTTCGGGCAGCAGCTGGCGGGCGAATTCGCCGGGGATGCCGGTGTCGCCGAAGGCGGCGGTGTTGTTCTCGTAACCGCCGATCACCAGCCGCCCGCCGGCGTCGGGCTTGTAATAGACCAGCCGGTCGGGGTCGCGCAGGGTGGGGAGGTTGTCGGGGAATCCGGGGATCGGCTCGGTGACCACGTATTGATGTTCGAGCGCGCAGGCGGGGATGCGCAGGCCGAGCTTCCGGCCCAGTTCGCGGCTCCACATGCCGGCGGCCAGCGTCACGGTCTCGGCCTCCCAAACGCCTTCGGAGGTGAGGATTTTCGCGATGCGCCCGTTGGCAACCTCGAAATCGAGCGCCTTGACGTTCTGGCGCAGCGTCGCGCCATGCGCGCGGGCGCCGGCGGCGATGGCCTGGCACAGGCTGGCCGGGTCAACATGACCGTCGGAGGGAATGAAGGCGGCGCCCTCCAGCCCCTTGATGTCGATATAGGGGAACAGGTCGCGGGCCTCGGCCGGGGAAATCAGGTTCATCTCCAACCCGAAGCTGCGGGCCATGGTGGCGAGGCGGCGGGTTTCCAGCATCCGCGCGGGCGAGGCGGCGAGGCGCAGCGAACCGACCTTCTTCCAGTCGCAGGCCTGTCCGGTTTCGGCCTCCAGCCGGTCATACATGGCGACGGATCTTTGCAGCATCCGCGTGGTGTTGCGCGAGGATCGGAGCTGCCCGACCAGCCCGGCGGCGTGCCATGTGGCGCCTTCGGTGAGCGCGGTCTTTTCCAGCAGCACCACGTCGGTTTCGCCGGCGCGGGCAAGGTGGTAGGCGATGGAGCAGCCGATGATGCCGCCGCCGATGATCAGGTGTCTGGCGCTGTGATCGGTCATGGGGTCGGTCCTTGGTCGGCGCCGCTCAGCGCAGCAGTTCCAGCATTTCGGCGTGCAGGGCGGGGGTGGCGGCGCTCAACACCCGCCCGTCGCTGTCAAGCGTCAGCGGCGCGCCGTCCCAGTCGGTGATCAGCCCGCCGGCCCCCTCGATCACCGGGATCAGCGCCATGTAGTCATAGGGTTTCAGGTCGTAATCCACGCAGGCGTCCACATGCCCCGAGGCCAGCAGCATATGCGGGTGGCAATCATAGCCGAGCCGGCGCAGCCGCCCGGCCCCGCACAGGGCGGCGAAGGCGTCGGGGCGGTCGGCGAACAGCTTTTCGCCCTCGTTGACGAACAGGAAGGCTTCGTTGAGGCGGGTGACGTTCGAGACGCGGATCGGGGCGCCGTTGCGCCATGCGCCGCCGTCGCCGCCGCTGAACGCCTCGTCGAGCTGGGGCAGGCGCACCACGCCGAGCACCGGGGCGCCGTCATGCAGCAGGGCCGCCAGCATGCCGTAGAGCGGCGCGCCGCAGATGAAGGATTTGGTGCCGTCGATGGGGTCGATCACCCACAGATACGGGCTGTCGGACGCTTCGCGCCCGAATTCCTCGCCGAAAACGCCGTGATCGGGGAAGCGTTCGGCGAGGCGCGCGCGGATCAGGGTTTCGGCGGCGCGGTCGGCGATGGTGACCGGGCTGTCATCGTGCTTGTGAATCACGTCGAGCGGCGCGCGAAAATGCTTTTTCGGGATTTCGGCGGCCTCGGCGGTGATGGAGAGGATGGTGTCAAGGGCGTCAGGGGGATGGCGCATGGAGGTCTTTCCTGGGGGCGGCTTGTTCGGCGTCGCCGGCGTCGGGCAGCAGGGTGGCGATGTCGCGCCGCGCCAGCATGGCGGCGATGTCGGGGGCGGGGGGGGCGTCGGTGACCAGCATGTCGAAGCTCGCCTGGTCCTCGAGCGCAATCGGGGCGCGCCGCCCGAACTTGTCGCTGTCGGCGACGACGATGCGGGTGCGGGCGCGGCGCGCCGCCTCGCGCGACAGGTCGGCCTCCTGCATGTCATGCAGCATGAAGCCGAATTCGGCGTTGACCGCGCCGACCGAGAAGATCGCGAATTGCACGTTGAAGCGGCGGATGAAGGCGATGGCGTCGAGCCCGAAGGCGCCGCCGTCATGGGGGCGCAATTCGCCCCCGGCCATGAACACCCGGTTGTTGTTGCGCGTCGCCAGGGTCTGGGCCACGGACAGCGAATTGGTGACCACGTAGAGATTGGCGCGGGATTTCAGCGCGCGGGCCACGTAGGCGGTGGTGGAGCCGATGTCGAGAAACAGCGAATCGCCGTCGCCGATCATCGCCGCCACCACCGCCGCGAGGCGTCGCTTGACGGCGGCGTTCTGGTCCATGCGCGACTGGAAGGGCTGTTCGGTGAGGGTCAGGTCCTCGGCCAGCAGCACCCCGCCATGCACCTTGCGGGCCAGGGATTTCGCCTCCAGCGCCTTGATGTTGCGGCGGATGGTTTCATCCGAGACGCCGAGTCGCTCCGCAAGGAACCCGATGCGGCAGGAGCCCCCGGCCATGCGGATTTCGCGCAGGATTTCCTGTTCGCGGTGGTTGCTTGGCATGGGCGCCGGGTTGGACGGGGCGGGCTGCATGATGGGTGTGGACTCCTCGGCCTTGCCCCTGAAACTGAGGCATTCTAGGCAGGAAAATCGCCGATAACAACGAAAAGCCAAATCAGTTTGTGACATTTTGTGGCTTTCATTGACATCCTCGGCGATTCCGCTCAGGCTTCCGGGCAATGGCGCGACGCAATGCGCCCGCTGAGGCAATGCAAGATCACTGCTGGAATCACTGCGAAAACACTCTGGGAGGAGCCCCGCATGAAACATCTGTTCACCAGGACCCTGATGGGGGTCGCCGCCGGCGCGCTGGCGACCGGCATGGCCATGGCCGAGGTCGAATCCGCCGACCCCATCAAGCTGACCCTGCATGACTGGTCCGGGCAGCTGATCAACACCAGGATCATGGGCGCGATCCTCGAGGAGGCCGGCTACAACGTGCAATACGTGCAGGCCGACTACATCGCCCAGTTCGCCGGGCTCAAGACCGGCGATCTGGATCTGGCGGTGGAGATCTGGGAGACCACGGGCCGCGAGGCGCTGGACGAGGCGGTGGCCAGCGGCAAGGTCGAGAATGTCGGCGAGACCGGGCTGATGGCGATCGAGGAATGGTGGTATCCGCTTTACATGAAGGAGGTCTGCCCGGGCCTGCCCGACTGGAAGGCGCTGAACGCCTGCGCCGAGAAATTCGCCACCGCCGAGACCGCGCCCAAGGGGCGCTACGTGGGCGGCCCGGTGACCTGGGGCGGCTTCGACGAGGAGCGCATCAAGGGGCTGGGCCTGGATTTCGAGGTGGTGCATGCGGGCACCGACGCGGCGCTGTTCGCGGAACTGGAATCGGCCTATCAGCGCAAGGCGCCGATCGTGCTGTGGGTCTATGTGCCCCATTGGGCGCCGGCGAAATACGATGGCGAATTCGTGGAGTTTCCGCCCTATTCCGCCGAATGCTACAGCGACCCGGCGGCCAGCGTGAACCCGGATCTGGCCTATGATTGCGGCAAGCCGCGCGGGCCGATCTGGAAGGCCGCCTGGAGCGGACTGAAGGACAAGTGGCCCGGCGCCTACGCGGCGATCAAGGCCTATACGCTCAACAACGAGGAAATGAGCGCCATGGTCAGCGCGGTGGATCTCGACGGCGAAAAGATCGACGACGTGGTCAACGCCTGGATGGACAAGAACGAGGCCCGCTGGAAGCCGTGGATCGGCCAGTGATCCGGCCAGTGATCCGGCCAGTGATCCGGCGTCGGGGTCGGCGCTGATCCGATTCGCCGGCTGATCGCGCGGGGCGGCGTCGCGTCGCCCCGCGTCCGGGGTTCGCGGCGCTTCGGGCGCGCCCCCACAGGACAAGAAACCGAAAATTGGAGTTGAGATGGGGGCCTCGCCCAAGCTTGTGTGCCGGAGCATCTGGAAGCTCTATGGGCCGGGGGCGGCGGATTTCCTTGCCGCCAATCCGCATCCCGACGCCGCGGCGATCGCGCGCGCCGGGCTGATCGGCGCGGTGCGCGACGCCGATATCGAAATCATGGACGGCGAGATCTTCGTCATCATGGGCCTGTCGGGGTCGGGGAAATCGACGCTGGTGCGCTGCCTGTCGCGGCTGATCGAGCCCACGGCGGGGAAGATGTTCTTTGACGGGCGCGACCTGCGGCAGGCCTCGGCGCGCGAAATGATCGAGATCCGGCGCCACAAGATGGGCATGGTGTTCCAGCATTTCGCGCTGCTGCCGCATCTGACGGTGCTGCAGAACGTCGCCTTTCCGCTGTCGATCCAGGGCCGGAGCAAGCCCGAATCCGAGGCCCGCGCGGCTGAGGTGATCGAACTGGTGGGGCTGAAGGGGCGCGAAAGCTATTATCCGCGCGAATTGTCCGGCGGCCAGCAGCAGCGGGTGGGGATCGCGCGCTCGCTCGCGGTTGAACCCGAATTGTGGTTTCTGGACGAGCCGTTCTCGGCGCTGGACCCGCTGATCCGGCGCGAGATGCAGGATGAGTTCCTGCGCCTGCAGGGGCTGCTGAAAAAGACCATCGTGTTCATCACCCATGATTTCGACGAGGCGATCCGGCTTGCCGACCGCATCGCCATCATGAAGGACGGCGAGGTGATCCAGGTGGCGAGCCCCGAGGCGCTGGTGCTGAACCCGGCCAGCGACTACGTCGCCGAATTCACCCGCCACATCCCCCGCGACAAGGTGCTGTCGGTGGGCGCGGTGATGACGCCGGGCGCGGCGGGGCGGGGCGACGGGCTGCGCGCCGACGCCAGGATCGCCGAGGTGGCCGAGGCCGTGCTGAGCGCCGAGGCGCCGCTGGCGGTGGTGGATGCAGGCGGCGCCCATGTCGGCGCCATCGGGCGCGACGCGGTGATCCGCGTGCTCATCGGCAAGGGCGCCTAGGCGGTGGCCGGGGCAGTCGCATGGCGGCGCGCGACGCTGCTGTGGCTGGGATTGGCGGCGATCACCTGGCTGCTGGCGAATTTCGCCAGCCAGTGGGCAGGCGACATGGGCATGGATTGGCTGGTCAGGTATCCCGGCGCCTGGGTGATTCCGCTGAAGACCGCGATTTCGGCGGCGATGCGCTGGCTGGTCGAGGACGCGAATTTCGGGCTGTTCACGTTTTCCGAATTCACCCGCGCCGTCGCCTGGGCGATCGAGCAGCCCTATCTGCTGGCGCGCGCGCTGCTGGCATCGGGGATCGTCGAGGGCGTGGGGCGACGCGCGGTGCAGGTGGCGCCGCCGCTGAGCTGGATCGCGGTCACCGCCGGGGTCATGGCGCTGGGGCATTACGCGCGCAACTGGCTGCTGGCGGCGCTGGTCGGGGCCTCGTTCCTGTATCTGGCGATGTTCGGGCAGTGGGAAAGCGCCATGGTGACGCTGGCCTCGGTGGTGATCGCGGTGCCGATCGGGGTCGCGGGGGGGCTGTGGCTGGGCATTCTGGCCTATCGGCATCCGCGCTTTGACCGGGCCATGCGCCCGGTTCTGGACCTGATGCAGACCATCCCGATCTTCGCCTATCTCACGCCGATCCTGATCCTGTTCGGCTTCGGCCCGGTGGCCGCATTGACGGCGACGGTGATCTACGCCATGCCGCCCATGGTGCGCATCGCCACGCTGGCGCTGAAGCAGGTGGATCCGGAGATCGTCGATTTCGGGGTGATGACCGGTTGCACGCAGCGCCAGATGACCTGGCGGGTGCTTGTGCCCGCGGCGCTGGGCAGCCTGATGGTCGGGGTCAATCAGGTGATCATGCTGTCGCTGAACATGGTGATCATCGCGTCGATGATCGGCGCCGGGGGGCTGGGCTATGATGTGCTGGCCTCGCTGCGCCGGCTCGACATCGGCGGCGGGTTCGAGGCGGGGATCGCCATCGTCATCCTCGCCATCGCCATCGACCGGCTGAGCCAGGCGTTTGCGCAGCGCAGCGCCACGGTCACGCCGCCGCCGCGCGGCGAGACCCTGCTGGCGCGCCATCCGCGCAGCGCGATCGTCGCCCTGGTGCTGGTCGGATCCATGGCGCTGGGGCAGCTCATGCCGATTTTCCAGACCTGGCCCGAGGACATGACCCTGACCACCGGCGCGTTCTGGAGCGATTCGATCAAATACCTGAACGTCAACTACTACGACGCGTTCGAATCGGTGAAGCTGTTCTTTCTCACCGGGTTCATGCTGCCGATAAAGCGGTTCTTTCTGGGCATCCCCTGGCCCTGGGGGGTCTTTCTGGTGACGCTGATCGGCTGGCGCTTCGGCGGCTGGCGGCTGGCGGGGCTGTGTCTGGCCATGTCGGGGTTCATCGCCGTCACCGGGATGTGGGAAAAGGCGATGATCACGGTGTATCTGTGCGGCGCCTCGGTGGCGCTGGCCTCGCTGATCGGCATTCCGCTGGGGGTCTGGGCGGCGATCAACGCACGCGCCGGGCGGGTGATCGGGGTGGTCATCGACACGCTGCAAACGCTGCCGAGCTTCGTCTACCTGATCCCGGTGGTGATGCTGTTTCGGATCGGCGATTTCACCGCCATGGTGGCGATCGTGCTGTATGCGCTGGTTCCGGCGGTGCGCTACGCGGCGCACGGGGTGCGATCGGTGAGCCCGGAGCTGATCGAGGCCGGGATCGTGTCGGGCTGCACCCCGCGCCAGATCCTGACCCGCATTCGGCTGCCGCTGGCGCTGCCGGAGATCCTGCTCGGCGTCAACCAGACCATCATGCTGGCGCTGTCCATGCTGGTGATCACCGCGCTGGTGGGCACCCGCGATCTGGGGCAGGAGGTCTACATCGCGCTGACCAAGGCCGATGTGGGGCGCGGGCTGGTGGCGGGGCTGTCGATCGCCTTCATCGCCATCATCGCCGACCGGGTGATTTCCGCCGGGGCGCGGGGGGCGCGCATTCGCTATGGACTGGAGGCCGGCGATGGACCGTGACGCATTGCAAGCCCGCATCCGGGCGCTGCCGCTGTGGCGCGGCGCGGTGACGCTGCGCCCGCTTGACGGCGGCATCACCAATGTCAATTTCCTGGCCCGGGACGCGGTCGCCCGCTACGTGGTGCGCGTCGGCGAGGACATCCCCGAACACCATGTGATGCGCTTCAACGAACTGGCGGCGAGCCGCGCCGCGCATGCCGCCGGGATCTCGCCCGCGGTGCTGCATGCCGAACCCGGGCTGACGGTGCTGGAATTCATCGACAGCAAGACGCTGGGCGCGGCGGATGTGCGCGACCCGGCCATGCTGGCGCGCATCGTGCCGCTGATCCGCGCCTGTCACCGCGAAGTGCCACGGCATCTGCGCGGCCCGGCGCTGGCCTTCTGGGTGTTCCATGTGATCCGCGATTACGCCGCGCGGCTGGCGCAGGGCGCCAGCGCCCATGCGGCGCTGCTCGACGATCTGGTGGCGGCGGGGGATGATCTGGAGCGCGCCGCCGGGCCCTTCGACATCGTGTTCGGGCATAACGACCTGCTGGCGGCGAATTTCCTCGATGACGGCGAACGGCTGTGGCTGATCGACTGGGATTACGCCGGGTTCAATTCGCCGCTGTTCGATCTGGGCGGCCTGGCCTCCAATAACGGGCTCGACGCAGAGGCCGAACGCTGGCTGCTGGAGACCTATTTCGCCGCCCCGGTCACCGACGACCTGATGCGCCGCTACGAAGCGATGAAATGCGCCTCGCTGCTGCGCGAGACCATGTGGAGCATGGTCTCGGAGATCACCTCGAAGCTTGAGTTCGACTATGCCGGCTACACCGCCGAGAACCTGGCGCGGTTCCGTGCGGCCCATGACGTTTTTCTGCGACCCTGAGGACAAGATGAGCGAAATCCCCACCACCGCGAAGGCCGTGATCATCGGCGGCGGCATCGTCGGCTGCTCCACCGCCTATCACCTGGCCAAACTGGGCTGGACCGACACGGTGCTGCTGGAGCGCAAGAAGCTGACCTCGGGCACCACGTTTCACGCCGCCGGGCTGGTGGGGCAGTTGCGCAGCTCCGCCAACATCACGCAATTGCTGGGCTATTCGGTGGATCTGTATAATCGCATCGAGGAAGAGACCGGGCTCGGCGCCGGATGGAAGATGAATGGCGGGCTGCGGCTGGCCTGCACCGCCGATCGCTGGACCGAGGTGAAGCGCCAGGCCACCACCGCGCATTCCTTCGGGTTGGAGATGAACCTGCTGACCCCGCTGGAGGCGCGCGAATTGTGGCCGCTGATGCAGGTCGGCGACGTGGTCGGCGCCGCCTTCATGCCCACCGACGGGCAGGCGAATCCGTCCGACATCACCCAGGCGCTGGCCAAGGGCGCGCGCATGGCGGGGGCGCGGATCGTCGAGGATTGCAAGGTTCTCGACATCGAGATCGACAAGGGGCGCATCCGGGCGGTGATCACCGAACGCGGGCGCATCGAATGCGAGGTGGTGATCTGCTGCGCCGGGCAATGGACCCGCGATTTCGCCAGGCGCTTCGGGGTCAACGTGCCGCTGGTGTCCATGGAGCACCAATACATGATCACCGAGCCCATGGACGGCGTCACCCCGGACCTGCCGACGCTGCGCGACCCGGACCGGCTCACCTATTACAAGGAAGAAGTCGGCGGGCTGGTGATGGGCGGCTACGAACCCGACCCGATCCCCTGGGCGGTGGACGGCATCCCCAAGGGGTTTCACTATTCGCTGCTGGACTCGAATTTCGATCATTTCGAACAGCTGATGGAATTGTCGCTGGGCCGGGTGCCGGCGCTGGAGACGGCGGGGATCAAGACGCTCACCAACGGGCCGGAAAGCTTTACGCCCGACGGCAATTTCATCATCGGCGAGGCGCCGGAGCTGCGGAATTTCTATGTCGGGGCCGGGTTCAACGCCTTCGGCATCGCCGCGGGGGGCGGCGCGGGGATGGCGCTGGCGGAGTGGGTGAAGGCCGGCGAACCGCCCTTCGATCTGTGGGCCGCCGACATCCGCCGCTTCGGGCGGCCGCATTTCGACGCCGACTGGGTGCGCACCCGCACCGTCGAGGCCTATGGAAAGCACTACGCCATGGCCTGGCCGCATGAGGAGAACGCCTCGGGGCGCCCCTGCCGCCGCTCGCCGCTCTACGAGACGCTGAAGGCGCAGGGCGCGTGTTTCGGCGAAAAGCTCGGCTGGGAACGCCCGAACTGGTTCGCCGATGCGGCGCTGGGCGAGGAACCGCGCGATGTCTACGGGTTCGGGCGCCAGAACTGGTTCGACGCGGTGGCGCGCGAACATCGCGCGACGCGCGAGGCGGCGGCGCTGTTCGACCAGTCGTCTTTCGCCAAATTCGCGCTGAAAGGCCCGGACGCGGCGGCGGCGCTGGGCTGGATCGCCGCCAATGACGTGGACAAGCCGGTGGGGGCGCTGGTCTACACCCAGATGCTCAACGACCGGGGCGGCATCGAATGCGACCTGACCGTGGCGCGCATCGCCGAGGATGAATTCTACATCGTCACCGGCACCGGCTTCGCGACCCATGATTTCGACTGGATTTCGCGCAACATCCCTGCGGGGATGAATTGCCAGCTGTTCGACGTGACCTCCGCCAGCGCTGTGCTGTCGCTGATGGGGCCGCGGGCGCGCGACATCTTGGCGGCGGTGACGCGGGACGATGTATCCAACGAGGGGTTTCGCTTCGGGACGACGCGGGTGATCGGCATCGCCGGCTGCCCGGTGCGCGCGCTGCGCGTCACCTATGTGGGCGAACTGGGCTGGGAATTGCATCTGCCGGTGGAATACGCCGCCACGGTCTACGCGGCGCTGAGCGAGGCGGGCGCGCCGCTGGGGCTGCGCAACGCCGGCTACCGGGCGATCGAATCGCTGCGGCTCGAAAAAGGCTATCGCGCCTGGGGGGCCGATATCGGGCCGGACCACACGCCGATGGAATCGGGGCTGGGATGGGCGGTGAAGCTGAAGAAGAACGTCGATTTCAAGGGGCGCGCGGCGGTGGCGGCGCAGAAGGCCGGAGGGGTGAAGAAGCTGCTGGCCTGTTTCACCGTCGATGATCCCGCGGTGTCGCTGCTGGGGCGCGAGACCATTTTCCGCGACGGCAAGCGGGTCGGCTGGCTGACCTCGGGCGGGTATGGGCACACGCTCGGGGTTTCGATCGGCTACGGCTATGTGCGCGACCCGGCGGGCGTGGACGCGGATTTCGTGCTGGGCGGCGGCGCGTATGAGCTGGAGGTCGCCACGACGCGCGTGCCCTGCGCGGTGCGGCTCGGGCCGCTTTACGATCCGTCGATGCGCCGCGTCAAAGCCTGAGCCCTGCTGGGGCGGGCAAGGTCAGGCCCGCGACGCGGCGGCGCGGGCCGGCGGGATCAAGGCGCGCGGGTCAGCCGGATTTCTTCACGAATTCGGTGAGGATGACGATCATCTGATTGTTGACCCGCCCCTCGATATGCCGGGGGTTGTCCGCGACCAGCGCGATGCCGCGCACCGCCGTGCCGCGCTTGGCGGTGAAGCCGGCGCCCTTGACGTTCAGATCCTTGACCAGCGTCACCGTGTCGCCCGCCGACAGCCGGGCGCCGTTCGCGTCGCGATGGGGGGCGTCGAGATCGGCGGAGTCATCGGGCGCGGCGGCGGCGCCGGCCTGCGCCCAGGCCTGCGTGTCCTCGTCCAGATACAGCATGTCGAGCAGATCGCGGGCCCAGCTTTCGGCGCCGAGCCGCTCAAGCATGCGCCAGGCCATGACCTGCACCGCCGGGACCGGGGTCCACATGCTGTCGCCGAGCTTGCGCCAGTGATGCATGTCCATGGTCGCCGGGTTCTCGATCTGCCCCCGGCAGGTCGCGCAGATCAGCACCGCGCCCTCGACGCCTGGGCGGGCGCCAGGGCGGGCGCCGGGGCGGGCGCCGGGGCGGGCGTTGGGGGCGGGATCGATTTCGAAAGCGTCGAGCGGCGCGTCGGGCGAGGCTTCGGCGGCGCAAAGCTCGCAACGCGCGCCGCTGCGCGCGTGCAGGTCGTCGAGGATGGTCATGGGCGGCGGGTCTTTCGTTGTCTGGAAGGCGGTTCGCGCGACCCATATCAGGCGGCGGCGAGGCTTGCCAGTTGGCGGGCGCGAGGCCCCATTGCGTCGAGCATTGCTTGTTTGCGAAACATGATGTCTGATCAAGTTTCGTTTCTATTCTCGTTGCGATTTATTTCGTGATCTATGTCGATATGCGGCGAATATGCAGGTTGCTTTGGATTCAAAGCGGCAATGTCACCAAGTTCTGCAAGGCTCGCGCGTATGTAAACAAGGAAGGGAACATTGGATGTCTGGGTTTTTATACTTTTCTTACGGATCCAACATGCTTGACTTAAGGTTGAAGAAAAGATGCAATTCCGCTAAATTCAAGGCCGTGGCATTCAAGGAAGGATGGTCTATGGATTTTTCAAAGAAAAGTATGGATGGATCCGGAAAGGCCACGATTTTTGAAAGACCCGGAAAAAGGATATATGGTGTGGTTTTTGAGGTGGATTGCGAGGATTTGAAAAAATTGGATTCCGCGGAAGGTCGTTCTTATGATCGCATAGATAATTTTACCGTAGATTCAATGGATGGGAATGAGATTCTTAAGGTAAAGACCTATATTGCAAAAGATGAATCAATATGTAAAAATCTAAATCCTTACTATTGGTATAAAAACTTGATTCTAATGGGTGCCTGCAGGGCTGGCATTGTAGGCGATTATTTCTCGTTCCTCGAGAATTTCGCAGCGAAACCCGATCCATGTCCGTCACGGAAAGCTAGGGTTGCCGCATTGAACATGCTGACGACCTGCAATGGCACGATCGCAGGCAACACGCGTTGCGCGTGCGCCGCCCTCACCGCTTGACAGATCGACGGACGCGTGCGCCGCGCTGGCGCTGGACAAGCATGCGGCATCGGCGCTATGCCGCTGCGCATGACCGAGGTTTTTGATCGGAAATCCGCGAGCCCGCCGCGCCGGCCCGGCCTGCCCCAGGGCTGGACGCTGGTGTCGATGCTGCTGGCGCTGGTCCTGACCATGCCGCTTTGGGCCGTGGCGATCATGGCGCTGTTTCCCACCGAAAACATCTGGCCGCATCTGATCGCCACGGTGCTGCCGCGCTACCTTGCCAATTCGCTGATCCTGATGGCGATGGTGGGGCTGGGCGCCGCCTCGATCGGCACGGGCGCCGCGTGGCTGGTGACGATGAAACGGTTTCCCATGCGCCGGGTGTTCGAATGGGCGCTGCTGGCGCCGCTGGCCATGCCCGCCTATATCGGCGCCTACGCGCTGGTGGATTTCCTCGAATACGCCGGGCCGGTGCAGACCGCGCTGCGCGGGATCTTCGGCTGGAGCAGTGCGCGCGACTACTGGTTCCCCGAGATCCGCTCCATCGGCTCGGCGGGGGTGGTGCTGACGCTGACGTTATATCCCTACACCTACCTCATGGCCCGCGCGGCGTTTCGCGAACAGTCGGTCTGCGCGCTGGAGGTCAGCCGATCGCTTGGCTGCGGCCCGTGGTCGAGCTTTTTCCGCGTCGCCCTGCCGCTGGCCCGCCCGGCCGTCGCCGCCGGCGCCGCCATCGCCATGATGGAGACCCTGAACGACTTTGGCGCGGTGGATTACTTTGCGGTGCAGACGCTGACCACCGGCATATTCTCGGTCTGGCTGGAGAGCAACAACGCCGGCGGCGCGGCGCAGATATCAAGCGTGGTGCTGGTGTTCGTGTTCCTGCTGATGGGCATGGAGGCCGCGTCGCGCCGGGGCCGGCGCTATCACAACATGTCACGCCGCTACCGCCCCATCGAGGGCGAGGAGCTGGGCGGGGCGAGCCGCTGGATCGCCACCATCGCCTGCGCCGTCCCGGTGCTGTTCGGTTTCGTGCTGCCGGTGGCGATCATGGCCGAATACGCGCTGTCCGAGGCCGGGCTGTGGACCGAGGCGCGGCTGTGGATGGCGGCGCTCAACACCGCGCTGCTGGCGGCGAGCGCCGCGGCCATCGCCTGCGCGGCGGGGCTGCTGCTGGTCTTTGGCGCGCGGGCGTCGCGATCCGCCGCGCCGCGCTATCTGGCCAAGGTGACGGCGCTGGGCTACGCGGCGCCGGGCGCGGTGCTGGCGGTGGGCATCCTGGTGCCCTTCGCCGCCTTTGACAATTTCGTCGCCGACGGGGTGCTGGCGCTGACCGGCTGGGACCCGGGGCTGATCCTGACCGGATCCGCCGCCGCCGTGGTCTTCGCCTATGTGGTGCGGTTTTCGGCCATCGCCCATGGCACGCTCGACGGCGCGCTGGGGCGGGTGACGCCATCCATGGAAATGGCGGCGCGGGCCTTGGGCGAAACCCGCACCGGGGCCTTGAAGCGCGTGCATCTGCCGATCATTCGCGGGTCGGTGCTGAGCGCCGCGCTGCTGATCTTCGTGGACAGCGCCAAGGAATTGCCGGCGACGCTGATTCTGCGCCCGTTCAATTTCGACACGCTGGCGACCAGGGTTTACGGATCGGCCTCGCTGGAGAATATTGATCAGGCCGCGCCCCCGGCGCTGGTGATCGTGCTGGTGGGGCTGGCGCCGGTGATTGCGCTCACCCGCACGCTGCGCCGCACCCGCCCCGGGGCGTAGGCGCGCCGCCCGACGGGCGCGGCGTGACAGCATGTGATCATAGGGAGGGTCGTCATGGCCAGAGCATTGCGTTGGACCGGCATCGCGCTTGTCGCGATCGTCGGGCTGGTGGCCGTGGCGCTGGCGGCGATGTGGTTTCTGCTGCCCGCCGAACGCATCGCGCGCATCGCCGCGGAGCGGGCCAGCGCGATCACCGGGCGCGAAATCCGCATCGACGGGGCGACGCCCAATGTCAGCACCCGGTTCGGGCTTGGCTTCGGGGTGGTCACCGGCCCGGTGTCGGTCGCCAACGCGCCATGGGGCGCGGCGCCCTATCTGCTGGAGGCGCGATCCGCGACCCTGACCGTCGCCTTCTGGCCGCTGCTGCGCGGCGAGATCGCGCTGCGGCAGATGCAGCTGGACGGCGCGGCGCTGGCGCTGGAGATCAACGAGGCGGGCGAGGCGAACTGGGTTTTCGGCGCCGCGGGCGCGCCGGGCGCGGGCGGCGATGGCGATGGCGGGGGTGACGGCGGCAAGAAGAACGGGTTGCCGGCGATCTCGGTGCGCGAGGCGCTGCTGCGCGACGCCAGCGTCGGTTTCGTCGATCGGCGCGACGGGCGCGAGGCGCGCATCGAGGCGCTGGAGCTGCGCGCCGCGATGCCTTCGCTTGACGATCAGCTCACCGCCAGCGTGACCGGCGCATGGCGCGGCGCGCCGGTGGCGGCGGAGATCGCGCTGGCCAGCGTCGCGGCCTTGCAGGAGGGGCGCGAGGCGGAGCTCGACCTGACGCTGAGCGCGCTTGGCGGCGAAGTCGGGTTCGTGGGGCGGCTGCGGCTGCCCGGCGAAGGCGGCGGGTTGGGCGATGGCGGGCTTGACGGCGCGATCCGGCTGTCGGCCGGCGACGCCAACGCCGTGGCGGCGGCGTTCGGGATGGCGCTGCCGGAGGCGCTGGGCGCGGTCTCGGCATTGGATTTCGCGGGCAATGCGGATGTTTCGGCGGCGACTCTGGCGCTGCGCCTGACCGGGTCGGCGGTGCGCGCGGGGGCCACGGTGACGCTGGACGCGACGCTGGCGGGGGGGGATGGCTGGCTGGCGGCGCGCAAGGTGAATCTGGCGCTGACGGCCGCGTCGCAGGACCTGTTTTCCATGCGCTGGGATGGCGGCGGCGCGGCGCCCGACGGCGCGCCGCCAGCGGTTTCGGGCAAGCTGGCCTTGGCCGCCCCGCGCCCGGCGAAGCTGATGCGTTGGGCCGGGTTCGACCAGCCGCCCCCGGCGCTGGCGCGGCTGCGCGGGGTCGATCTGAGCGCCGATCTGGTCTACGCCCCCGCCGGCGAGTCGCGGCTGGACGGCGAAATCGCCGCCATGCTCGGCCGGAACCCGGTGGCGGCGCAGATCGGGCTGTCGGGGATCGAGGCGCTGCTGGAGGGCGGCGCCGCGGCGCTGGAGCTGAAGGCGCGGCTGGCCGAGGCGGCGACGCTGGGGTTTTCCGGGCAGGTTTCAAACCTCGACGACCCGGCCCTGTCCGGCGACATCGACATCGCGGTGGCGGATATGCGCAAGACCCTGCGGGTGGCCGGGGCGCTGCCCGAGGGGCTGGCCAGGAAGGCCCTGCGCACCGCCCGGCTGCGCGGGCGGATCAAGGCGAGCGCGCAGGCGGCGAGCATCGCCAACCTGCGCGTCGAACTCGACGGCATGACCGCCACGGGGCGCGCGTCGGCGGCCATGGCCGGGCGCCCGGCCTTCAGCGCGGCGCTGGCGACCGGGCCGCTGGACCTGCGCCCGCTGCTGGGGCGGATCATGGGCAAGCCCGGCGCGACGGCCGATGCGGGCGCCCCGGCGAAGACCGGGAAGGACGAGGGCTGGAGCAAGGCGCCCATCGACCTGTCGGGTCTGGCCGCGCTGGACGCCGACATCGCGCTGACCGCGCCCTCGATCCGCCTGCCGGGCTTCAAGCTCGGGGCGCTCGATGCGGCGGCGCAGCTGAAGGGCGGGGCGCTTGATCTGGATGTGCGCAAGCTGCGGATGTTCGGCGGCAAGGTCACGGGCCGCGCGACGGTGGCGGGCGGCCAGACCAACCGCGTCGATCTGGACCTGAGCGCGGCGGCGATATCGCTGCGCCCGCTGCTGCGCGTCTTCGCCGGGATCGACAAGCTGGAGGGCAAGGGCCGCGCGACGCTGCGCGTGACCAGCGCCGGCAAAAGCATGGAGGCGCTGATGCGCGGGCTGAACGGCGACGCCGCCATCCGCCTGCGCGACGGGGCGCTGCGCGGCGTCAACGTGGCGGCCATGGTGCGCAATCTCACGGGCGCCTTTGACGACGGGACGGACGCCAAAGCCAAAAAAACCGATTTTTCGGCGATCTCGGCCAGTTTCGCCATTCGCGACGGGCGGGCGACGACCAGCGACCTGCGCGCGCTCGGGCCGCTGTTCCGGCTGAACGGCAAGGGCTGGGTGGATATCGGCAAGCAGCGGCTGTCCATGCGGGTCACGCCCAAGGCGGTGGCGACGCTGAAGGGGCAGGGCGGGGGCGCGGCCTCGGGGCTGATGGTCCCGCTGCTGATCAAGGGCAAGTGGAGCGACCCGCGCATCAGGCCCGACTTGAAAGGTGCGGTGGACAACGCGCTGCGCGACCCCGGCGCGGCGGCGGATCAGGCCAGGGACCTGCTGAGGCTGCTGCCGCGCGGCGACTGACGGGCGCGCCGCGCCGCCGGGTCGCTGCGCTTGCGGTTGATCTGGCGGGGCCGCGTCGCTAAACACCTGACGGGCGCACGGACGCGCCCTGCGCCGGCTTAGCTCAGGTGGTAGAGCAACGGTTTTGTAAACCGTGGGTCGGGGGTTCGAATCCCTCAGCCGGCGCCAACGCCATTTCTGCGAAACGGCGAATTTTCGGCTATGCGCGATGCGCGGAGACCGGTTTCGCGCAAATGGCGACAACGCCAATCCAATGACAGACCCATGCTGCGACGTTGCGTCGCCGTCCGCGCCGATCGTCCAGCCGGCGCCAAGCGTCGCATGCGGCTGCGCAGGCGTCGCATTGGCCTGCGCGCGAAAACAGCCACCGTTCACAGAAATCGACATCAAGAAAGCCCCGCACGGGTTCTATGAAGGCTACAGTCTGCCCATCGCCTTGCTCAGCAAGGGCCTGATGACCCTGCTGGTGATCTGGGCGCTGGTCTGACCGGGCAACGCCAACGCCATCCTGTCCGCCGCCAACGGCAATCTTCTGAATGGCTTCAACACATTCGACATCGTTTCCGTCGGCCTGTTCGCGTTCTTCCTGTTCGTCGTCGCGGCCTTGCCCGCGACCGGCAAGAAGATCCTCGGCCCCGAGGGAGAAAAGCCGGAATTTTCCAATCTTTCCTGGTTTTCCATGATGTTCGGCGCGGGTCTGGGGGTTGGCCTGATGGTGTTCGCCACCGCCGAGCCGCTCGGCCTCTGGGGCTCCAACCCTGTCGTGGTCGCCGGCGACGTGGCCGGCAATACCGAGGCGGCGCTGACCAGCACCTATCGCTACACCTTCCTGCATTACGGGTTCCACGCCTGGGCGATCTACGTGATCACCGGCCTGTCGCTGGCCTATTACGCCTATGCCCGCGACATGCCGCTGACCATCCGTTCGGCGTTGACGCCGCTGCTGGGCAAGGCGGTGAACGGCCCGATCGGCCATCTGGTCGACGTGCTGGGGGTGGTCGCGACCATTCTGGGCGTGTCGGTGACCATCGGCTTTGGCATCAGCCAGTTCGTCGACGGGCTGTATTCGATCACCGGCATGGAATGGATGATGGACATGTCCGGCGACGCGCCCAAGCCGGCGACCGTCGGGTTGATCGCGGCGCTGGCGATGATCATGGCCATGTCGATCGCCTCGGCGGTGTCCGGGGTCGGGCGGGGGGTCAAGTACCTGTCCAATCTCAACCTTGTGCTGTCGCTGATCCTGCTGCTGGTGTTCGTGTTCTTCGGGTCGTTCCTGTTCGCCATGACCACCTGCGCGACCGGGCTGATCGACTGCCTGATGAATTTCGCTTCGCTGTCCTTCGAGGCCTACAGCCCGCTTTCGGCCGCGGACTACGCGGCGAGGCTGCCCGCCGAGGCCGCCCCGCTGGCCGGGGATCTGTTCGCCGGCGCCACCAATGCCTGGGGGTCGATGGACGGGTTCGTGAGCGGCCTGACCGGGGCTGCGGCGGCGCTGCCCGACGAGGTCAAGGCCGCGGCCTACAAGGCGGGCGCCGACGGGCGGCTGTTCGGCTGGCAGTCGGGCTGGACCACGTTCTACTGGGCCTGGTGGATCGCGTTCTCGCCCTTCGTGGGGCTGTTCCTGGCGCGGATCTCCAAGGGCCGCTCGGTGCGTGAATTCATCCTCGGATGCGTGATCGCCCCGGCGCTGGTCTGCTTCGCCTGGATGACCATCCTCGGGGCCGCCGCCATCGATCTGGAGATGACCGGCGGCGCCAATGGCGAAATCCTCGGGGCCTCGAACACCGCCAAGCTGTTCGTCACCCTGAGCCACATGATCGCGGCTGTCGAAGCGGGGGAGTGACCGCGCATTCGCAGCGCTGAAAGCATGAAAAGCCGCGCGGATGCGCGGCTTTTCCCTCTTGCGTGCGATATCGGGTGCCGGGGGCGGGCCGCCTGTCTGCCCATCCCCGATGCCCGTCCCGAACATCTGCCGCGCCGGGTCGATTTTCCGGCGCGAAGGCCCCCCTCCGGCTCAAGGGGCGGAACCGCGGGGAACCGGATCTGCCTGGGCCAATGACCCGGCCTGGCGAAACCGAGCAAAGCGCTCGTCAGATGTCATGAGCCTGTCGCCATTTGACTCTGAGCCACTGGAATCGCGGTGGGTGATGCAGGGGAATTGTGGTGGGTGATGCAGGGTTCGAACCTGCGACCCGCTGATTAAGAGGCAATACAAAATCTAGCAAAAACAATCACTTAAAAATTGGGGCAGCTCTGCCGCACATTCATGTTTCCGCCTGTTTTCCTTTTGTCATGTGTCGGCTGTCACGACGCCAGACAGGCCCGGATTTCTGCCCGAACTGCGCCGTAATCGGTCATCATCCGATGCAGCGCTGCAGCGTCTCCCAGGATGTCGAGCTCGCCGGCGGCGCGGTCCTGCATCGCCGGCGAATACTCGTAGAGCGTCGGGCATACCGGCTCAGAACTCGTGGTCGCGCAGGCGGTCAACAACGTCAACCCGGCGAGCATCAGCGTTCGCGTCACGCATTTTTCCCGATGTCTCAAGATTTTTCTCCATCGTTTTCTGGCGCTCGCTCTGGCGACCCTGTCGCTCTGACCTGCGCAGCGCCGCCAGAGCGATCGCCACAGCCCCGATAGCCAGGAGGGCATACCTCCCCAGCCGGGAACCCGTCACCCAGCCCCACGCGGCCACGAGGGCGCTCACTGCTCCTGATCCCGTGTCAGCGTCCGATACACAACCAGCCCGACGCCAATCACGGCGAGCCCGGCCGAAATGTATCCGACCCAAATTGCCGGCAGCGCCGGCGCAATTGTGGGCAGAGCGCTGGTTGCGGCGACATGTCCCGCAGCGATAGCGCCCACCACCACCCCGCCGTCGCGTGCCGCCTGGGCGACAGGCCGCGGCGATGGCTCAGGCGCGAATCGCGTGACCGCGCGGTCGGGAAACGCCTGACCCCAACTGACCCCAACTGGCACCGGCCTTGCATCGATATGAATGAAATTCCATCCGCCGCCCGCCCTGGGCGGATATAGCCCGACACCGGTAAACCCTATGGCGCGGGCGGCGCGCTCGAACTCCACCGGGTTGTGGTTGGTCATCGACACGTCGAAGGCCCGCCCCAACAGGTGCTGGCTGTGCTTGGCGCCGCCGACGGCCCGGTTGTGGATCGGGCATCGGTACGCCGAATTGATGATGAACGGGCGCCCCAGATCGTGGCGCAGACGCTGCAGCGTGTTGAGGGCGCGGACCTCGATCAGCAGCTTGCCGCAGTGCCGACAGGCCAGCTCCTCGGGCGAGAAGTTTGGCCACTGCCATGTGGCGCGATCCACATCCTGCCAATGCGCCACATCAATCACATCCGTCGTCATCTCGTCCTCCATCAGTCATGCCCGTTTCGCCGGAGCAACTCGAGCCGGATCGCCTTGAGCTCATCGAGTATTTCTCGGCGCATATCGACGATCGAGGCGCGATCCTCGGCGCGCCTGGACCGCATGTCTGAGATGTCCTGGGTGAGGCGCGCAGCGCGCGTCTCGTTGCGCATTGCATATCCAAATCCGGTGACGATCAGGATCAGCGCCATCCATGATCTTTCAAGCCATTCGAACAGCGTCATCTCGTGCTCCACGTCACAGCGCCGGCAGCGCCGGGGCGGTCATCTGCACCATGTCCGGCCCCTGCGTCGGATTGGCGGCCAGCCACGCCGGATCTGGCGTCAGGCGCTCACGATAGGTTTTGCCGGTGTCCCAGAAATCCGGGAAAATCGCCGTCTCGGCGATGACGTCGTCGTCCAGAGAGGTGTTGCCGACGCCCTGATCCAGCAGGTGCTCCCATCCTTCGTAGTTGACCAATCGCCCCTTCATGACATTGCCTGACCAGGTCAACTCCGAAGGGCGCGCGGTCTGGGCGTTGCCCAGGTTCAGCGCGCCGTCGCTGAACGCCGCAGGGTCAGTCATGATGATGTTGCGGCTGATTTTCGCGGACCGGAACCGCTCGAAATTGCCGCCCTGCGTGTTCACCGTCGTCGTCCAGATATTGTGCTCGATCCGCACGTGGCGATAGCAATGCTCCCAAGTCTGGTCGGATTTGTCCCAGCCCTCATGCCGCATGAACAGACCCTGGTGGGTCAGGTATCCGGCGCCGGTCATGAAATTCCCCAAGACCAACATGCCCCAGCAGGTCGGCTCATTCGTGCCGCCGATCTGCATCAGATCCCGATGCTCGGTGTTCAAATGATTTCCGCCATAACCCGCGATTTCGTTGTGGACGAAAGACAACCCCTGGAACTGCTGGCCGTAGAGGTGATCGTCGCGCACCGGGCCGATGGCGCAGCGATGCACGGCGTGCGGCCCGGTTTTGTTGAGCGTGATCCCCTCGTAGGTCTGATGGATCTTCACCCCGTCGATCACGCCGTAGCTGCCGGCCAGGTAGATGCCGGACCCCTCGTAAACGAATGTCTCGGCGTTTTTCCAGAAACTGTTTCCGCTCGGCGGGATCGCAGGATCAATCGTCCGCACGAACCCCGAATAGTCACCGCCGTGGATCCGGTTCAAGCGCCCGCCCGCCTTGGCGGCGTAGGTGTTTTTCGTCGCCGGCTGGGTGATATGCCGGACGGTCAGGTCGCGCCAGATCGCCGGGCCGCTCACGCCGCTCATGTCCAGCGTTGCCGGGAAGATCACGCCGGCATCGGCGGTGATGATGATTGGTTTGCTGGCATCTGTCAGCGTCAGCGCGTTCGACGGGTTGCCGTAACCGATGCTGAAATCATACCCGGCCGGGATCCTCAGGACGTAGGGCGCCACGAACGGGCCGGAGAGAGTGCGGATGTGATCCCACAGTTTTTCGCCGTTCTGCAGCACATGGTCTGGCGTCGATACATCGTAGGGCGCCACGATTTTCAGCGTGAATGAATGGTCGGCGGTGGCGCCGAGCGCGTCGGTCACCCGGACGGTGATGATTTGATCCGCCTGCGGCGCCGTGTCGGCGTAGCCCCAGAGCAATTGCGCGGTCGCGTCGAAAACGTAGGAACTGGTCGGGTTGGCCACCACGCTCGCGGTGTAGGGCGTGTGCCCGCCGGTGGCGTATCGCGCGATCAGGATCGTCGGCAGCTCCCACCCGGCCTCGACCTCGACGACTGTCGGCAGAAGCCCGGACGGGTCAATGTCGAGCGCCGCCGCGGCCGGGTAGGTGATGGACTTGAACGGCGCCGGATTGCGCGGCGCCAGAGACCCGTTGAGCGCGTAGACGCCGGTGATCTCGACAACGCCGCCGCTGTCCACGTCCGGGGTAACGATCAGAACGCCGTTGACGCCCAGCGTGTGGGGCAGGGCGCCGTCCCATGAATAGCCATCGATGACGCCGCCGGCGCCCGACGAAAAACTGATTGAATAATCCAGCGCATTGCTGGGCGATCCGACCCACATCTCCTCGGTCCAGAATGTCGGGCGAACCCCGGTCGTCACCGGCGACGCGCCGGTCGCGGTCACGTCCGCGACGAACAGGTAATGCATCCGCGCCGTGCGCAGGCGCGAAGTGAATTCGAAATTTCCGGCGTCAAGGTCGGACTGGAATTCCGCGGCCGAGATGTGATCCGCCGCGGCGGTGTAAAAATTGATGTCATCGACGGCGACCACCTGGCCGATTGAGTAGGCTGTCGCCGGCGCCCAGGCCGGAGCGCCCAGCTCCGCCGGCGCCGCGACCGTCCCTTTGAGCGTCAGCCCGACGCGAAGCTTGGCTGTTCCCGCCGGGGCGCCGGCGCCGTCGAACGAAACTCCGGTCCAGTCGCCCGGCGCCGTGCTGGTCACATACCAGCCCGCCGACGATCCATCGGCGAGGCGCGCGGAATAGTGCATCTCGGCCAGGTTTGACCCGGTGCCGCCGTGGTTCTGGGTGGTGCGGATTTCGTAGACGTCGCCGGGCGCCATGGGCGTCTCGAAAAGAATCCGCTGCGCGTTGCCGCCATCCTCGCCGAACGCCATCGCGAGGCCGGTGGTGTTTTTGTAGGTGTAATTCCGCAGCGCCAGCGACGGCATGCCGCTCTCGCCAGGGACGAATATCCCTGTCTGATCAGTCGCGAAATTCTCATCGACGATGATCGACGCGTCAGCGGCGGCAGCGGATTTCACCGGCGCCCCGGTGACGTCTGACCCGTCCGGCCCTGTCGCGGTGACGGTGATGCTAGCGGTTGTGAAATCCGCTGTCGCCGTGCCGTAATCCAGCAGCCCGGCGGAGGTGATGCTGGCCGTCGCGGAGATCTCCGCCGGGACGGTGGACAGCGCGAAACCGGTCGCCATGCCGGTAAAGAACTGGCTGGCGTCCACGATCGGGCCTGCCTGCCCGGTGATGAGTGAGACCAGCGGCAGGGCCCCCGTGGCGACAGGCGGATCCAGCGCCGCGCCGCCGCCGACCTCCACCTGCATGGCGACCGTGGCGGCGCCGAACAGATTGATCGCCTCGATCACCATTGCGGTCTGGGCCAGCAGATCCGTGGCCGTGCCGGTGATGTCCCCTGTTGCCGTGTCGATGGTAATGCCGGGCACGGACGGCGATCCGGCTCTGAACCGATAGCTGGCCGCTCCGGCGAACGCCGCGCCGGCGGCGATGGTTGCGATCGGCGTGTCGATTGTCCAGGTCTGATTGGCCAGCCCGCCCAGGACGGCGGGCGGGCTGGCCGCCTCAAAAGGGTTGGGCGCCGCATAGAACGACTGGATCGTCCCCCTGTTCGACGCGGCGGTGGAGGTCGATGAATTGCGAAATCGAAAAATCACCCCGTCCGGCGAGGTCACCGGGACGGCGATCCCGGTCCAGGTGACGGTCTCGGCGGCGCCGTTAGCCGTCTGGATGATTGTGTACGGCGCGCCGCCATAGGTCATTGTGATCTGCGCGCCCTGCGATCCATCGGAGAGGCGCTCATAAGCAAACAACTGCATCCGCCCGTTGCTGCCGCGCTTCTGCATGGTGAGGTTGACGGTGATCGTGTCGGGCGCGTTGAACAGCCCGTGGCGGCGCACCTGGGCGGTGCCGGTTATTTTCCGTAGCGTGAGCCCCTCGCCGTCGATATAGGTCAGGTCGCCGGGCGCGTTCTCGCCGCCGAACCCGCCGTCGCCGTTTTTCCAGATCAGCCAATCCGCGTTGTTGGCCGCCTGCCAACCTAGATCAGAGAACGTCTGATCGTAGGCGGCCCCAGCCGCGCCGCCGCCCGCCGCTTGGCGCACCGCAGTCTCCGCCAGGGCCATTCCGAAACCGAGCATCAGACGATCACCACCGCGTGGATGCCCGAGGCCGTGGTGCCGGCGGAGAGCACCCGCACCACCGCAACCGGCAGCCATGAATTGCTGGCGACGGCGATGGTGCGCGCGGAGGGTCCAGAATAGGTTTCGACCACGATGTCGCCGGCGGTCTCCACGTAGAGCGCGATCGCCGGCGCCGGCAGGTCGTCGGTGTCGGATGGGCTGACCGGTTGGATATCCGTCCCGCAGTTGAAGCGGGAAGGCGAGTGGCCGGAAAAGAAATTCGACATGTCAGGACTCCTTTTGCTGGACATGGGATCGCGCGATACGCGCTATGCCGGGCCATCGAGAAGGTCCAACCTGACCGATTGGATAAACCCGACATCGTCACAGGGCGCGCTTCTCGTCGTGAGAAAACATCGGATGTCGACGGTCCCGGCGGCCTCGACCCAGAACACCGCCTGCTGTTCCAACCAGCCGGTGTATTGCCCGGCGCCAGGCGCCGCAGGTTCGTGGCCGGTTGAATACTGATCTGCTGGATACACTGTCGCAGTGCCGCCGACGATGCGCATTGCAATATTCAGCGTTTGCGCCGCGCCGCCAAACACCGCCCCGGTTTGTTTGGCCCGGATCATGTAGCGGGCGCGCACCCAGCGACCGGCGAAAAATTCAGGGAGGTCGATCATGGTCTGCACGTTGTCTGGGGTGTCGCCTCCGCCAGCATCGCCCTGGACCTTGACCACTGATCTCGTGCGGCTTCCGGGATAGACTTCTGCTGCCACGGTCGAAACCGTCAGAGGCGCTATGACGCCGTTGGTGGCGGTAAAGTGCGCAATGTCGGACCCATCGGCCAGCATCGCCGCCATCTGCGCACCAGCGAAGATGATCGTGTTTGACGAACTTTCAGAGTCATCATCGCAAATCGCCGTCAAATCTGGCTCGGATCCAACTCCGGTGATGTCGCCCTCAATATATCCTGACGACATGTAGCTCGGCATTGACCGGACGAAGATGCGCCCGCCGGATCTTGTAGAGAACATGTAACGATCGGAAAACTGCCCGAGGCCTTGCGCGTAGTAGAGCGCCCCCCCCCTGAAAAGCTGATCTGCCCGCTGTTCTCGGCCCGAAACCCAGCCGTTGAGGCGCGGGCCGTGATCTTCAAAGGATCGACGATATTGATCCGGGCGCCAGCCCCATCCGCCCAGACGGCATAGACTGTGTCGGCTGCTGATTGGACCGGCCCCTGAAATGCGGTGTCGCCCACAGTCCCAGGGTTCTCAAAATACGTGGCGATTGTGGTGACTGTGACCAGGCGCCTGTGCGATGCGCCCTTTACCTCGATGATCCCGGTCAGCCCGTTTTGCAATCGCCCTCCGATAACGTTTATACGGATTTCCTCCTCGGTCTCGTCGCCCACGCATTTGATGCAGGCGCCGGTTGCGCCGCCTAGGATCGCCCCGCCGGAAATTTCACCGATGCAATTGGCAAGCAGAAGCGTCGAACCCGCATCTGTGATGGACGGCGTGCCTCCTGTGACGACCCGACCGGCGTGCTTGTAGCGTCCGCCGACGATCCGCCACGCGGTGGTGCCGTAACCCATCGTGACCAGATCGCCCCGCGACCATTGCATGTCGCATTCGAAAAGCGTGTCGCGATTGCTCTCCTTCGAACCCTCCCTGCCCGAAACATAGAGCCGTGTCGCTACGGCGGAATTGGCGTCGCCGATGCCGTTCGGGCGCCCGTCAATGCCGATCCGATGCAGGTATGGCGCGGCGCAGCCCTGATTGGAAATCATGTCGCCAATGAATTCGGGCGTCGGCACGATGAAGGCCATGCCGGCTACGATCGAGGCGATCGTCAGGTAATCGCTCTGGATCACGAGACCCGCGCCGATCGCATATTTCCTGCTGCGCAGCCCGACGGGAAATCCGGTCACCGCCGCCAGGTCAATCGCCGCCTGCAGCTGCGGGCCGTCATCGGCCACGCCGTCGCCCACGGCGCCCAGTTGTTCGGGCATGACGATGCCCTTCGCCAACTCCCACCAGCGCCCGCCGATCGAGACCTTGCCCTGATGCGCGGGTTCAGACGCCGCCTCGATGTATCCCGCGCCACCGCCGTCAAACGGGTCACGATAGCCGAGCGTGCGGATTTCCGTGGTCTCGGCCGGGATCGTCGCCAGCAGCGCGTCCGTCAGCGAACGGAACATGGGTATGCCGTCACCGGCCAGCACCACCTTGCCGTCATGGGCGATCGGCAGGCCAAGCGCGTCGAAGGCCAGGATCTGGCCCGCCCGCCCATCCGCCGTTGGAATGGTCATGTCTGAGGTTTCGCCGATTGGCGTCACCAGCGCGCGGGCCAGATCGCGGCGAATGCGCGAACTCTCCGTCCCGGCGTCCTGCACCGCCATGATGGTGCGGTCCATCTGCGCCTCAAGGCCGGCCTCGCGCCCGCCGGTCCG
>NZ_JBWOMN010000119.1:0-6352 GCF_056449545.1 Oceanicella sp.
AAAGTGGATCGGTTTCTCGGGTTCGGGGCGGCGCGCGCCACCCGCGCCAACGCGCCCCCGCGCGCCGCGCCGGTCTTCGCAACGCCCGCGCCCGGCGCCGCCCCGCCGTCCTCCATGCCCGCCCGCAAGCAACCGGTGACCAACATGACCATCAAGCGCCCCACCCTGTCGCAGATGCGCGCCATGGCCGAACGCTTCGGCATGAATCTCGGCGATGACGAACTGCTGGAATATCTCGAAATCATCGAACCGAACTTCCAGTCCTACGACCGGCTTGACGCCGCGCCCGACAACTTGCCCGAGACCCGCTACCCCCGCGCCCCCGGGCATCGCCCGACGCCCTCGGACAACCCGCTCAACGCCTGGTATTACAAGACCGAGATCAAGGGCGCCCTGGATGGCCCGCTGCGCGGCCGGACGGTGGTGGTGAAGGACACGGTCTGCGTCGCCGGGGTGCCGATGATGAACGGCTCGTCGATCATGGAGGGCTACACGCCAGAGATCGACGCCACCATCGTCACCCGCATCCTTGACGCCGGCGGGACCATCGTCGGCAAGTCGCATTGCGAGAATTTCTGTCTTTCGGGCGGTTCGCACACCAACGCCTCGGGCCCGGTGCACAACCCGTGGAAGCGCGGCTTCATGGCCGGGGGCTCGTCGTCAGGCTCGGCGGCGCTGGTGGCCAGCGGCGAGGCCGACATGGCCATCGCCGGGGATCAGGGCGGCTCGATCCGCATCCCGTCCTCCAATTGCGGGGTCTACGGCATGAAGGCGACCCACGGGCTGGTGCCCTATTCGGGGATCATGCCGGTGGAGCAGACTATCGACCATGTGGGCCCGATCACCGCCAACGTCGCCGACAACGCGCTGTTTCTGGAGGTGCTGGCGGGCGAGGACGGGCTGGACCCCCGCCAATACGCGCCGCGCGCCTGTCACTACGTCGAGGCGCTGGGGCGCGGCGCGCGCGGGCTGCGCATCGGCGTGCTGAAGCAGGGCTTCGATCGCCCCGAAAGCGAAGCCGACGTGGACCGGAAGGTGCGCGCCGCCGCCGACAGGTTCCGCGATCTTGGCGCGCAGGTGTCCGAGGTGTCGGCGCCCGAGCATGATTTCGCCACCGATTGCTGGACCGCGATCACGCTTGAAGGCCTGCAGGACCACATGATGCGCGGCAATTCCGGCGGCACCAATTATCGCGGGCTGTTCGTGCCCTCGATGATGGATCACATGGCGCAATGGCGCAGCCGGGCGGACGAGCTGTCGCATTCGCTCAAGGTGTCGATGTTCGTGGGCGAATTCTTTCAGGAAAACCATCGCGGGCGGTTCTACGGCAAGGCCCAGAACCTGATGCGCCGGGTGGTCGCGGCCTATATGGCGATCTTTCGCTCGGTGGATCTGCTGCTGATGCCGACGGTGCCCATGAAGCCGCAGCCGATCCCGCCCGCCGACTGCTCGGCCAGCCTCTATGTGCAGCGCGCCTTCGAGATGATCGGCAACACCGCGCCGTTCAACGCCACCGGGTTCCCGGTGATGTCCGCGCCCTGCGGGCTGTCCGAGGGGTTGCCCATTGGCATGTCGCTCGTGGCGCCGCATTTTGGCGAAATGATCATCTACCAGGCCGCCCATGCGTTCGAGCAATCCGGCGACTGGCGTGATTTCTAGGACGCAAAGCTCAGGGAGACGGCGGATGTCCATTCTGAACGAAAGCCTCGCAGGCGGGATCGGCGCGCCGTCCGCGCCTGCGGGGCGCGACGGCCATGCCGATGCGGCGCCGCGCGAAAACCGCTCCTACGTGGTCGGCGACAAGACCGAGGAACTGCGCCACATCACCATCCCGCAGCTGCTGCGCGAAACCGTGTCCCGCCACGGGCCGCGGGACGCGGTCGTGCTGCCGCGCGAGGGCCGGACCCTGAGCTATTACGATCTGGACCGGGAGGTCGACGCGCTGGCCTCGGGGTTCCTGGCGCTGGGGCTGGGCAAGGGCGACCGGGTCGGCATCTGGGCCCCGAACCGTCTGGAATGGCTGCTGACCCAGTTCGCCACCGCCCGCATCGGCGTCATCCTGGTCAACATCAATCCGGCCTACCGGCTGTCGGAACTGGACTACGCGCTGAACAAGGTGGGCTGCAAGGCGCTGGTGCTGGCGGAACGCTTCAAGACCTCGGATTATCTGAAGATGATCCGCACCCTGGCGCCGGAACTGGCCGACGCGCCCAGGGGGCGGCTGAACAGCGCCCGGCTGCCGCATCTGAAGATCGTCATCGCCATGGGCGACGACCCCGGCCCCGGGATCCACGCCTTTGGCGAGGTGCAGGCGCTTGGCGGCCCGGCCCAGCAATTGCGGCTGGACGCGATCACCGGATCGCTGAGCCCGGACGACCCCATCAACATCCAGTTCACTTCGGGCACCACCGGCGCGCCCAAGGGCGCGACGCTCACCCATTTCAACATCGTCAACAACGCCCGCTTCGTCACCGGCCGCATCGATTTCAGCGAAAACGACCGGCTGTGCATTCCGGTGCCGCTGTATCACTGCTTCGGCATGGTCATGGGCGTGCTGGGCTGCGTCGCCAAGGGCGCGGCGATGGTGTTCCCGGGCGAGGCCTTCGACCCCGACGAGGCGCTTGACGCGGTGGAGAAAGCCCGCTGCACAGCGCTTTACGGCGTGCCCACCATGTTCGTCGCCATGCTGGAGCGCGCCGAGGCCGGCGGCCATGACCTGTCCTCCCTGCGCACCGGGATCATGGCCGGCGCGCTGTGCCCGATCGAGACCATGCACGGCGTGATCGAGCGCATGAACATGGCCGAGGTGACGATCTGCTACGGCATGACCGAAACCTCGCCGGTGTCCTTCCAGAGCTTCGTCGACGATTCCATCGAAAAGCGCTGCGCCACTGTGGGGCGCATCCACCCGCATCTGGAGGTGAAGATCATCGACGACTCCGGCGCCATCGCCCCCATCGGATCGCCGGGCGAGCTGTGCACGCGCGGCTATTCGGTGATGCACGGCTACTGGGACGATCCGGAAAAGACCGCCGAGGCGATCGATGGCGGCGGCTGGATGCGCACCGGGGATCTGGCGGAGCTGGACGCGGAAGGTTTCTGCACCATCGTCGGGCGGCTGAAGGACATGATCATCCGCGGCGGCGAAAACATCTACCCGCGCGAGATCGAGGATTTCCTGCGCCGCCATCCGGATGTGGGCGATGTTCAGGTTTTCGGCGTGCCGCATCAGCGGCTTGGCGAGGAGGTCTGCGCCTGGGTCACGCCCGCGCCGGGCGCCGCGCCGGACGCGCAGGCGCTGCGGGATCACTGTCAGGGCCAGATCGCCCACTACAAGATTCCCAGACATATCCGCATCACCGACGAACTGCCGATGACGGTCACCGGCAAGCCGCAGAAATTCCTGATGCGCGACTGGATGATCGAGAACTGGAAGGATTTCTGACGCGCCATGTCTGACGCGCCATGTCTGACGCGCCGGGGTCGCCGCCCCGGCCCATAATCCTGTTGACGCCGGCGAACCCGCTGGCTTAGCTGGCGCCAGCTTTGGTTCCTACCCGCCCACGGGCGGATGGATGAAAAGGGAACACGGTGCGGATGCCCCCGACGGGGCCAATGCCGTGGCTGCCCCCGCAACTGTAAGCGGCGAGCCCTGCTTCCAAACGCCACTGACCGCGCAGGTCGGGAAGGCGAGGCAAGGGCCCCGACCCGCGAGCCAGGAGACCTGCCAAGGCCATCACCCTTCCGTGACGCGGGGCGCGTCGTCGGGGCGGTTTCTTCCGCAGCGGTGAGTCTGAATGGCCTTTGGCGGGGTCGGGCTCTCGGGGTCTCTCTCTCTCCATCGGCGCGATGCAACCGATGCGGCGGGCCCCCGCCCGCCGGAGGGGAATGACCATGAGAAAACTTTGCTGCGCATTCGCGGCCCTGTCCGCGATTCCGGTCCTTGCGAGGGCGGAGGAGCCGCTGGCGCTCGGCGAAATCCTGGTGTCGGGCGGGCAGAGGCCGATCGCCGCCGACGCCTATGGCCGGGCCAGCAGCGTGGTGACCGCCGAAGACATCGAACGCCGCCAGATCCGCGACGCCGCCGAGGCCCTGCGCGCGTTGCCCGGGGTCGCGGTCAACCGGTCGGGCGGGCCTGGCGGCCTGACCCAGATCCGCCTGCGCGGCGCCGAGGGCAACCACGTGCTGGTGCTGATCGACGGCGTCGAGGTCTCGGCCGCGCAGACCGGAGAATACGATTTCGCCGGGCTGCTCGCTGCCGATATCGAGCGCATCGAGGTGCTGCGCGGCCCGCAATCGGCGCTTTACGGCTCCAACGCCGCCGCCGGCGTGATTTCCATCGTGACCCGGCGTGGCCCGCGCGGCGGCTTCGCTGCAGGCGGCGCGGCCGAGGGCGGATCCGGCGCCGCGGGGCTGGCCTCGGCCTATCTGCGCGGCGGCAATGACCGCTTTGACCTGTCGCTGTCGGGCGCCTATCGGCGTGACGGCGGCTTTGACGTCAGCGACAGCCCCGGGGGCGAGGATGACGCGGATCGCAACCTGACCCTGAACGCCAGGGCCAGCGTCACGCCGTTTGACGATCTGTCGCTGGGCGCCTCGTTCCGGCTCGTCGATCGCGATTCGGAGTCCGACCAGTTCAATTTCGGCGCCGCCGAGCGGGCCGGGCTGGTGAGCGACGCCGACAATTCGCTGCGCCAGCGCGAGGTTTTCGCATCGCTGCACGGGCGGCTCGACAGCTTCGGCGGGCGCGTCCGGCATGGCGCGCGGCTGAACTACACCGATGTGAGATCGAAAAACCTCACCAACGCGGCGCCCAGCGCCGATGTGGCCTCCAGCCGCCTGAAAGCGGCGTATCAGGCCAGCGTCGCCATTGACGCGCCGACGCTGGACGCCGCGCGGCACAGCCTCGCGCTCGCCGTGGAATGGGAGCGCGAGCGCTTCGAGAACGTCGATCCGGCGCTGGTCTTCAACCCGTCGCAACTGGCGCGGCAGACCCGCGCGTTGTTCGGCGTCGCCGGGGAATACCGGGGCAGGTTCCTCGACGATCTCGACGTGCAGATCGGCTTGCGCTACGATCTGAACGATGATTTCCAGGACGCCTTCACCTACAGCGCCGGCGCGTCCTATCTGCTTGAGGCCACCGGCACGCGGTTTCACGGCAGCTTCGGCAAGGGCGTCACCAACCCGACCTTCTTCGAACAGTTCGGCTTCATTCCCGCCGCTTTCGCCGGCAATCCCGATCTTGAGCCCGAGGCGAATTTCAGCTGGGACCTGGGGGTCGAGCAAAGCTTCTGGGACGATCGCGCCACGATCGACGTCACCTATTTTCAGGAACGCCTGAAGAACGAGATCGAGACCCTGTTCCCGGCCCCGGCCTTCATCGCCACGCCGGTCAACCTGGCCGGAACCAGCCGCCGGCAGGGCGTCGAGGTCGCCGGCAGCGTCGCGGTGACCGACGGCCTCAGCCTCTCGGCCGCCTATACCTGGCTCAACGCCGCAACCGCCGACGGCGGCATCGAGGCGCGCCGCCCGCGCCATGAAGGCCGGGTGTCGGCGAGCTACGCCTTCATGGGCGGCGACGCCGAGGTCACCGCGTCCGCGCGCGTGGTGATCGGCAATTACGACACCGATTTCACCGCCCCGGCCTTCGGCGCGTCGCGGGTGCGGCTCGATGACTACGCGGTGATCGACATCGCCGCCGCCTATCGGCTGAACGAAACCGTGCGGATCACCGCGCGGATCGAGAACCTCGCCGACGCCGCGTATCAGGAGGTCGACGGCTACACCGCCCGCGGCGTCACCGGTTTCGTCGGGCTGAGCGTGGCCTATTGAGGCGGCGCGCTCAGCGCAGGGCGAAGCGCATCGGAATCGCGAAGCTGAACCGGCGACCGGACAGCCCGGCGGGCGGCGCGGGGTAACGGCCCACGGCCCGGGCAGCGGCCAGCGCGGCGCGGTCCAGCGCCGCGCGCCCCGATGATCGCGCCAGCCGCGCCGACAGCAAACCGCCCCTGCGGTCGATGGTCACGACGATGCGGACGACGCCTTCGCGCCCGCGACGCAGGGCCGGTCGCGGGTAGCGCTTCCGGCGGGCGACGGCGGCCCGGACCTCGGCGCCGAAAGCCTGCAGCAGCGTTTGCCGCGTGCCGCCCGGTGCGGCGGCGGTCGCGGTTTGCCCGCCGCCGGACCCATCGGGACCCGTCCGGGACCTGCGCGGCGCCTGGTCCTGCGCGCGCCGCTCCTCGCCGGGGTTGGAATGCGCCGCCGCCGTTTCAAGACCCGCCGGGCGGCGGGCGGGAATCGGCGCCTGCGCGACCCCGGACGCCGGGTCCGCCGCGCCCGCGGGGGGCGGGGT
>NZ_JBWOMN010000120.1:0-2128 GCF_056449545.1 Oceanicella sp.
CGCCAGCTCCGCCTCGCCCGCGCTCAGCGACCGGCGCCGGTCCTGGCGGAACCGCGGCGCCGCGCGCGCCGCTTCGGGCGCGTGGCGCGACCCGGCGGGGGCGGCGTCGGATCGCAGCTGCATGAACCGCTTGACCATGCGGTCCTCCAGCGAGTGAAAGCTCACCACCACCAGCGCGCCGCCCGGGGCCAGCGCCCGCTCGGCGGCGCTCAGCGCCCGCGCCAGTTCGCCCAGTTCGTCATTCACCGCGATGCGCAGCGCCTGAAAGCTGCGGGTGGCGGCATGGGGCTGGCCGGGCCTGGGGCGGGGCAGGCAGCGTTCGACGATGCCCGCCAGCTGCAGCGTGGTCTCGATCGGCGCGGCGCGGCGCGCGGCGACGATGGCGCGGGCGATGCGGCGCGAGGCCCGCTCCTCGCCGTAGCGGAACAGGATGTCGGCGATGTCGGTTTCATCGGCGCGGTTGACCAGATCGGCCGCCGAGGGCCCCGCCTGCGCCATGCGCATGTCCAGCGGCCCGTCGCGCAGGAACGAAAACCCCCGCGCGCCCTGGTCGATCTGCATCGAGCTGACCCCGATGTCGAGCACCACCCCGGCAAGCCCCTGCCCCCCGACCCCCGCATCCGCCGCGTGGCGGTCGAGATCGCCGAACGCCCCGGTCACCAGCGTCAGCCGGTCGCCATAGGGGGCGCGCCAGCTTTCGGCGCGGGCAATCGCCTCGGGGTCGCGGTCGATGGCGATCACCCGGCCGGCGCCGCGATCGAGAACGCCGCGCGCATAGCCGCCCGCGCCCAGCGTGCCGTCGAGCCAGACCCCGTCCCAGCCCCCCCGCGCGCCGTTCTCCGGGGCCAGCGCGTCGAGCACCTCGGCCAGCATCACCGGCGCATGGGCGGCCTCGGCGCGCGCCAGACCCGCCCCCGCGCTCATGCGCTCTGACCCGGCGGCGACGGCGCGTCGCCCCAGGGCAGGGCGTCCAGCGCATCTTGCTCGTCGTCGCCGTCATCCTCGGCCATCATCGCCGCGAAGCGCTCCGGCGACCAGATCTGGAAACTGTCGCCCATGCCCACGAACTGCGCCAGGCTGGTGATCCCGGCGGCCTCTTTCAGCGCCCTGGTCAGCACGATGCGCCCGGTGTCGTCCAGCCGCATGGGGATGGCGTTGGCGAGGAACTGGTATTCCAGCTTGCGGCGCGGCCTTGAAAACGGCTTCATGCGGCCGATCGCGTCGGCGATGCGGTCGATGTATTGATGGGTGAAGCCCTCGATGCAGTCGGCGCCGCGCAGCCCCGGGATCAGCACCAGCCCGCCGGGGGTGTCGCTGCGTTCCAGCACGCGGCGAAACAGCGCCGGGACGGAGACCCGCCCCTTGCCGTCCACCTTGTGCTGCGAACTTGACGTGAAGCGATCCCACATCGGCGACGAGCTTCCCTCTGCAACCTGCCGGGCGACCTCGTCGCGCCGGCCATCCACATGCGCCCGGAACCGACCGCGAAACGGAAACGGGCCGCGCTTGCCTCAAAGCGCGACCCGCTGTCCCTCGGGAGATTTCCGACTTCGCGCTGCCTCTCCGCGGCCGAACTTGCGCCGGCGTCGGTTTGTTTTGCGGCGGCGATCTGCCTGCATGAAACTTGCTGTTTCTTGTTGATGACCTCGTTGGCCGCCGCGTGATCTTGATAGCATGGGAAATCACGCCACTCAATGGGAAAAATCATGGGAAAGCGCCTTATTATCGCTATATATCAACTTAACGAAGAATAACAAATCACTAATTTTCCTATATAATGGAGAACAAAAAGATAACATCCCCATATCTAGAATTTTAATATGAAGATCCTCTGATGCCATAGAATACCATCTGAATCCAAAATCAGGGTGATTCGCGGGCAGATCAGCCCCCCTTGACGCGGCGCCCGCCCCGCGATCGGCGCGAATCGCGCGCCGATCGCGGGTTTTGGCGCCTGACGCGCAAAAGCCGACGCGTCGCCATCGGCGGGGACGGCCACGTCTCGGATGACAGATTGCATGGGAATGCGCCTGCGCGGCCCCCCCCGCGGCGGGGCGGGCGCGGGCGGCCCGGCGCGGGGCGCGGGGGGGGGGCGCCGTGAAACGGGGGGGGCAAAAGGCGGGCCGGG